>JACVJA010000347.1 GCA_015661035.1 Candidatus Calidifonticultor daggyaiensis
GTGGTGGTGTTTTTCAAAATAATATCTTACTTAACAGATGCTTTAAATTGCTTGAAAGCAATGGTTTTAAGGTGTATACAAATTTTAAAGTTCCGGTTAATGACGGCGGTATATCTTTAGGCCAGGCATATATAGCTGGACTTGCATATTTAAACAATTTAAACTTAGACTTTTAAATTAATATTAAATATAATAAAACATTATAAAATAACAACTTTTTAAAGGAGCCAATATAATGTGTCTTGCTATACCAGCAAAAATTTTAACAATTAACGATGACGAAGCTGAAGTTGAATCTTTTGGTGTTAAAAAAAATATAAATATATCTTTAATTCAAAATGTAAAAGTTGGTGATTATGTTATTGTACATGCAGGGTTTGCAATTCAAACTATTGATGCAAGTGAAGCAGAAATTACTTTAAGCTATTGGAAAGATTACTTTAGTCAGAATGAAATATTTCAGACTGAGACATTAAGTGATAATAATAATCTTAAAAAAAATAATTATTAACTAAATGAAAGAAAAAGTTAAAGATTTAATAAATCAAATTAATTTAGTGTCCGAAGAGCTTATTAGTTTAAAATTTAGTTCTATTATTAATATAATGGAAGTTTGCGGTACGCATACAATGGCAATTGCTCGTTATGGAATTTCCCAACTTTTACCTAAAAACATTAATTTAATTAGTGGACCAGGTTGCCCAGTATGCGTAACACCAACAGAAGATATTGATCAAATTATTGAAATTGTAAAAAACTATAATGTAACTATTTATACATTTGGTGACATGATAAGAGTACCAGGTTCACAGTCGTCATTACAAGAGCAAAAGTCAATGGGAAAAAAAATTACGGTTTGTTATTCTCCAATGGATGCTCTAGAATATGCTAAATATCACCCAAATGAAAATATTTTGTTTTTAGCAATTGGCTTTGAAACAACCGCACCGTTAACAGCAATAGTAATTAAAAAGGCAAAAGAAAATAAAATTAAAAACTTTTATATATATTCAATGCATAAAATTGTTCCACCAGCTCTTGAAATGCTTTTAAAAGACAACCTAACTAATATTAAAGGTTTTTTACTACCTGGCCACGTTTCAGCAATAATTGGCTCAAAGCCTTATAATTTTATTGCTGAAAAATATAATACACCCGGTGTAATAAGTGGTTTTGAACCAGAAAGTATTTTAAAATCAATACTAATGATTTTAACGCTGCTAAAAAACAAAAAAGCTAAAATATTAGTTGAATACAATCTTGTTGTAAAAGAAAATGGCAATATTAAAGCAATACAATATTTAGAAGATGTTTTTTTACCAACTGACTCAGTTTGGCGTGGTATTGGGATTATAAAAAAAAGTGGTCTTGATTTAAAAGATGAATATAGTCAATTTAATGCAAAAAGTATATTCCCGGTTAAACAATTAAAACCAATTAATCTTGATGAATGCGAATGTGAATGTGGCAATATATTAAAAGGATTAAAAAGACCAACACAATGTAAAAACTTTAAAAATAAATGTACACCTTACAATCCTTTAGGTCCCTGTATGGTTTCTAGCGAAGGCGCTTGTGCTGCTTACTTTAAATATGACATTAAGTAAAAAAATAAAAAATAAATAGATTAGTTAGTAAAAAGCTGTTTTAAAAAATTTATTTTTATATAATTTTATTATTTAATTAAAAAGTAATACTTTTTAATTTACTATTTTTACCATATTAAAGAATGAAAATTAATAACAACAATAATGACATAATATTATTAGCACATGGAGATGGCGGAAAAAAAAGTGCCGATTTAATTAATGATTTTATTTTAAAACATCTAAAAAATAATATACTTGAAAAACTTGAAGATAGTGCAGTATTAAATTTAAAAGATTTTAATGGAAAAAAAATTGCTTTTACAACTGATAGTTTTGTAGTAAAGCGATTATTTTTCCCAGGTGGAGATATCGGTAAACTTAGTGTATGCGGCACTATTAACGATTTAATAACCTCAGGCTGCATGCCAATTGCATTAAGTTTATCTTTTATAATTGAAGAAGGTTTTAGTTTATACGATCTAGAAAAAATAATTTTATCAATAAAAGAAACTGTAAACTCCAGCACCTGCAAAATTGGTGTAGTTACAGGTGACACAAAAATTGTAGAAAAAGGCTATGCTGATGGTATGTATATAAATACAAGCGGAATTGGAATTATAAACCAAGAAGTAAATATTTCACCCCCAAACATTGAAGAAAATGATGATATAATAATTAACGGTTCCATTGCTGAACATGGTATTGCAATTTTAAGCACAAGAAAAGAGTTTAATTTTAAAACTAATATAAAAAGTGATTGCGCTTGTCTTGATAAATTAGTTATAGAGATGTTAAATGTTTCAAAAAACATACATGCTTTAAGAGATGCAACAAGAGGTGGGCTTGCCAGAGTATTAATCGAGCTGGCAGAACTGTCAAATTTTGACTTTGAAATTTATGAAGATACTATTCCAATAAAAAATGAGGTAAGAGGAATATGCGATTTTTTAGGATTGGATCCTTTATATATAGCAAATGAAGGAAAAATTGTTGCTTTTGTAAAAAATTCTGATACTGAAATTGTCTTAAATGCTATGAGAAAAAACCCATCTGGTAAAGATGCAAAAGTTATAGGTAAAGTAAAAAAAAGAAAAAACACAAGAGAAAGGACCATTCCTAAAGTTTCTTTAATTACTAAATTAGGTACCCACAGAGTATTAAGTTTATTTTATAGCGAACAGTTGCCTAGAATTTGTTAAATAAATCTTAATGATTTGCTAAGATTTTAACTCTTTTTTTATGCACTCAATAATTAAAGGAATTTTTTCTTCTATTT
>JACVJA010000348.1 GCA_015661035.1 Candidatus Calidifonticultor daggyaiensis
AAACTAAAATTGCTGGAATTAAAAAAATAACTTGTCTTGATATTGTAATAATGGTTGCAGGCAAGGCTTTGCCAATTGCTTGAAAAAAAGTACTTCCTATAAATTGAAATCCTAAAAAAGGGAAAAAAATAATTAAGATTCGTAACGGTTTAACACCCAATTCTATAAATTCTTTATCATTACTAAAAATTCCTAAGAGCTGCCTAGGAAAAATCATTAGCACTAAAAAAACAACCGTTGAAAATAAAGTATTCCATAAAGTTGTTTCTACAAGTATTTTTTTTACTCTATTATAATGCTTTGCACCATAATTAAACCCGACTATTGTAGAAAAGCCCTGAGTTAATCCTATAATTGGCATTAAGGTTAAATCTATAATTCTTAAGCCAATTCCAACTATTGCAATATAATCATCACTTCCATATTTAATAATTGCTTTGTTGAAAAGAAGAATTATAAAACTATCAATTGTTGCCATTAAAAAGCTTGGGGCCCCAATTCTTAATATATCCCCTGCTATTTTTTTATCAATTTTAAAGTCCCCAAAATTAAATCTGTAAATACTATTACCAAATCTAAAATAAAATAATATAAAAATTACAGTAACAACCTGGCTTATTATTGTTGCAGTTGCTGCACCTAATACCCCCTTATTAAGTATAAAAACAAAAATATAGTCAAGTAAAATATTTAAACCTGCTCCTATTATAGTAGGATACATTGAAGCCCTTGGTTTTCCTTCAGCTCTTATTGCAATTCTAGCAAAAGCATCAAATGAATAAAAAATAAAACCTAATAATATTACAGAAGCGTATGTTTTTGCATAAGGTAAAACATCTAAGGAAGCTCCAAAAAATTTTAATATTTTATCTAAATAAAAATAACATGGTATCATAATACTAATGCTTAAAGATAAATTTAAAGCAATAGCATTAGCTCCCGTTTTAACAGCAACTTTTTTATTGCCTGCACCTAGACTTCTGGAGATTATTGAACCAGCTCCGGCGCCTATCATAAATCCAATAGCCCACATGATTATCATAATCGGCAAAACTATTGTTAAAGCAGCAATTCCTAAAGGACCTACCCTTTGACCAACAAAAATTGTATCAACCATGTTGTACAATGCACCAAAAACTAAAGCTAGTATTGGGGGGTATGAAAATTTAAATAATAGAGTACGTAAATTTTCACTTAAAATTAATTTTCTTTCCTTATCCATTTTTTAAAAGGTCATACTGAAAAATTTTAAAGAATAATATAATAAAATGTATTAGAAAATAATAGTATTTAGCATAAATATTATTTAATAGTCATTTGAAGAAATTTTTACTTTTAAATTGTGGGCGGCGTTAGAACACTAACCAAAGCAAGCATTTAACTAAGACCAATAAGCTGATAAAGATTAAATTCTAAATGTGGGTCTTATAAGAAAAAATCAAAGATAAAATTAAAATGATAAAATTAAAAGAATTTTTCAAATCTTTCTTTACTAGCTTTACATATGGGACAAACCTGTGGCGGTTTTTCTCTTGCGCATAAATAACCACAAACTTTACAACGCCAAATATGCATTTTTTTGCTATTTAGTGCTCCTAAAAAAATATCCATTAAAACTGAACCTGACTGGCTTAGGTTTTGATTTACAAAAAATTTGTTTTCTCCCGTATTTTTACTATGATTAACTTCTTTATTTTTTAAGCTATCTTTTTTTAAAACATTTCTTCTCTCTGGTATAGACTTTAAGCTTTTCCTTCCATTTTTTATATCGTCATCCACATATAAGCCGCAATAGCATGATCCCCAATCATCAATATCTGCATCTCTATAATCACAGGGACATATTATATCTAAATCCTCATTAAAATCACCTGACGCTAGTCTACATGGGCAAGATTTATAACCATATCTTTTTTGATTAACTAGCAATCCTTTAACTAAACCTTTAGTGAATTCCTCATCTGGATTTAAATTATAACCGGAAGACTTAGCATCTTCTTTAAGTAATGTAAATAATTTTTCAATTTCTTCTTGTGATACTTCCATTTTAATATAAATTTTAAATATATTTTTAATCAGAATTAATGGACAATTAAAAATTTAAGATAGCTTTTGCCTAATTTTATCCTCATCAAAACCAACAATACAATCTTTATCATTTATAATTAATGTTGGAAAACCACCACCTGGGTTAAATCTTTTTACTTGCTCAATAGCTTTTTGCTGATCTTCAAAATTCAGCAAATCAACATCCAAAAAATCATAAGATACATTTAAGTCTGAAAGAAGTTTTTTAGTTTTGCCGCACCAAATACAAGTACTTAAAGCATAAAGCTTGATATCCCCTTTGTCTTTTCCTTCAACATGGTAAAATTCTAATGCCATCTTTAAAACCTTTCTAATTAATCTTTAATATTATATAATCTTTTATAAAGTAAATTAAAAGTAACTATAAAGTTATCATTTTATATAAACTTAGTAAACAACTTTTAAAAAATTTATTTGGATAATAAATTTATAATACGTCCGCCTTTGTAACCTAAGCCTCTTTAGAAATAGCTATATGGATTTTGTGGCACCCCGTTCACTCGTACTTCAAAATGAAGATGAGGTCCAGTTGTGAAACCAGTTGAACCAACATAACCAATTATTTGCCCTTGTTTTACTTGTTGACCTTTGGCTACTGCAAATCCAGAAAGATGCGCGTATAATGTACTAAAGCCACCTCCATGGTAAATTATAACTGTATAGCCGTAACCTCCCATATATTCTGCGGTAATAACCTCACCTGCAGCTGCAGCAACTACTTTAGTACCTGTATCAGCTCCAATATCAATACCAGCATGAAATCTTTTAGTATTA
>JACVJA010000349.1 GCA_015661035.1 Candidatus Calidifonticultor daggyaiensis
AAGTTCTGGTTTCATTAAAGGAAATAAAATTACATCCCTTATTGATTTACTATCAGTTAAAATCATAGCTAGTCTATCAACACCAATTCCCTCTCCTGCCGTCGGCGGCATTCCATATTCTAAGGCTTTTATGAAATCAAAATCAATTTTACCAGTAAGCCTTTCTTCTTCATCTTTACTTTTTACTTGTTTTTTAAACCTAGCCATTTGATCTTTAGGATCTATTAATTCTGAAAAAGCATTAGCAACTTCTTCTCCGCCAATAAATAATTCAAATCTTTCCGTAAGGTTAGGATTTTGCGGGTGTTTTTTTGCAAGTGGTGATATATCAATTGGATAATCCTTTATAAAAGTAGGTTGTATTAATTTTGGCTCAACTAATTTTTCAAAAATTTCATTAATTAATTTGCCCTTACTAAAACTATTATCATAATCTATACAATTCTCTGCTGCAATTTTTTTTATTTCTAGAATATCTAAATCAAAACTTAATTCTAAATTAGCATATTTTTTTAAAGAATCAAGCATAGTAATTTTTTCCCAATTTCCATCTAAAGATATCTGATTTTGCTTATAAGTAAAATTTAAACTATTTATAGCTCTTACAGCTATATGTTTTAATAATTCCTCAGTTAAATACATAAAATTATTATAATCAGCAAAAGCTTCATAAAATTCTAACATTGTAAATTCAGGGTTGTGCTTATATGAAATACCTTCATTTCTAAAATTTCTATTAAGTTCATATACTTTTTCAAATCCACCTATAATTAACCTTTTTAGATAGAGTTCAGGTGCAATCCTTAAAAATAAATCAATGTCTAACGCATTATGATGTGTAATAAAGGGTCTAGCTGCTGCTCCACCAGGAATTGGCTGCAGCATAGGTGTTTCAACTTCTAAAAATCCCCTACTATTTAAAAATTCTCTTATTGCATCTATTATTTTGAATCTTGTTAAAAATACTTTTTTAACATCAGGGTTAACAATAAAATCTAAATATCTTTGCCTGTACCTTAATTCAATATCTTTTAGTCCATGCCACTTTTCAGGCATAATTCTTATTGCTTTACTTAAAAGTTTAAAGTCTGTTACATTTATTGATAGTTCACCCTTGTGTGTAACAAAGATATTCCCTTCTACACCAATCCAATCACCTGTATCTAAATTAACGAAATCCTTATACTTCTGCTCTCCTAAAGTTTTAATATTTGCATAAAGCTGAATTTTATCATCCGTATCTTTTAAGTCACAAAATGCAGCTTTCCCATGAACTCTAAAAAGCATTGCCCGTCCTGCAACTTTATAAAAATCCTCTGTTTTATCTCCAGCTTGAAGATTTTTATATTTTGATTTAATCTCACTTATTTTTAATTCTTTCTCAAAATTATCTGCATATAAAGTAACCCCGTTATTTTGCATCTCTTTTATTTTTTCTATTTTGAGCTTTAATGGCTCGCTTAACGATGCTTCGATTTCTGCATAGTAGTCAAAATCACTCTCAAGCAATTTATTTTCTTTGTCTTTTAAATCTTGATTTGAATTATGAGACAAAAAGCTATTTTCATTAAAATTGTATTGGCCTTGTTTCTCTTTTTCTTTTGTATATTGTCTCTCTTCTTTATCATTAAATTTATTCATTTTATAATCCCTAAAAGCTTATAAAACTTTTATAGTATTTCTATAATTTGCAAATTTTTTACTTTTTGCGGTGTTTTTACACTGACAATGTCACCAATTTTTTTATAAAGTAAGGCTTTACCTACAGGTGATTCATCAGATATTTTTTTATTTTCTGGATCTGATTCAATAGAGCTTACTATTTTAAATTTTTGCTTTTTATTGCTTTCAAGATCTTTTATAACAACCGTCTTTCCTAAATCAACTAAGTTATTTTTTTCATTTTCAATTAGTACATAGTTCTGTAAAATTTCATTTATTTGTTCAATTCTACCTTCAATAAATGCTTGGTCATTTTTGGCGTGTTCATACTCAGGATTTTCAGCAAGATCGCCGCCAAATTCTTTAGCCTCCTTTAATCTTTCAGCAACTTCCTTTCTTTTGTTATTAACTAAATCTTCAAGCTCCCTTTGAAGCATTTCAAGACCTTCTTTTGTTAATCTATACTCTTTCATTTAATAAATTCACCTCTTATGAATAAAATTTGAAATAAACTAGAGTTAAATCTTTTATTTTAATTGAGGTATTATATTGTAAGAAGAATTTAATGTCAAAAATAAAAACTTTTTAGTATTTTTGAGATTTAATTAAAAAACACAATTATTAACTGTTATAAAATACTAAAAATTAACAAAATATTTTTGTTTTTAAAAAATTTTAAGTTAATTTTTTTGTATGACAACTATAATAGGATTCTATAGTAGAATACTATAGTATAATAGTATATGATTATTATCCTTTTGCTAAAGTTTTTTTGTAATTTCTAAAAGCTTCTTTTAAATCATTATACTTTAAACTTAATATTTGAATTGCAAGCAGAGCTGCGTTTTTCGCCCCGTTTATTGCTACAGAAGCAACAGGCACGCCTGACGGCATTTGTACTATTGAAAGCAGAGAATCTAGACCTTGAAGGTCTTCTGTTTTTACTGGAACACCTATTACTGGCAATATTGTGTAAGATGCAATAACACCTGGTAGATGTGCAGCTTTACCAGCGGCCGCAATAATTACCTCAAAACCACGATCTTCAGCATTAAGAGCAAACTCTCTGGTTTTATCAGGCATCCTATGAGCACTTGAAACAACAACTTCATATTCTATTTTAAATTGGTCTAAAACTTCTAAAGCAGGTTCTAAAATATTTTTATCCGATTTGCTGCCCATAACAATTGCAACCTTT
>JACVJA010000350.1 GCA_015661035.1 Candidatus Calidifonticultor daggyaiensis
AAGATTATTTATCACAAGTAGAAGATTTAGATAAGATGGTTAGAAATATTACAGGAAAAGGCGGTTTTGATAGTGATGTTGCATTATACAATACAGATTTAAATGCGGATGTGGACTTTGCAAGTGATACTGGTGAGATTTTTTATTATGATTTTACCGAATCTGAAGATTTAGATAATATAAACAATATTTTGGACAATCTTATTGCAAAAGCGCCAGATATTGCAGTTAAACTCTCTCAGGATAAACAGCATATGGAAGATCACATTTATCAGCTTGAACACACTCCATCAATCTGGCCAACAACAGGAATGTTAACAAGCTTATTTGGTGAGTATAGAGGTAGAGGTCATAGACATGGTGGAGTAGACATAGCTAATGATGTTGGAACTTCAGTTTCTTCAACTGCTGCAGGTGTTGTAATTTTTGCTGGCAGAAATAAGGGTTTTGGTAATGAAATTATAATACATCACGGTTTTGGTATGTTGACAGTTTATGCACATTTAAGCAAGATATTAGTAAATGTTGGTGACGAAGTTGAGAAAGGGCAATTAATTGGCAAGATGGGGAATTCAGGATATTCGACAGGGTCTCATTTGCATTATGAAGTAATTAAAAACAATATACAAGTAAATCCAATGGATTATTTGCCTTAAGATTCATTTACTATCTAATTATCTGTATCTGTAGTTTCTTTACCTTCTTTATAACTTACATTAAATTTAATTAAACTCAAATTTATCTTAATATTTGGCTTTAATGTTTGTATTTTAACCATAAAAAACTATAAGACAATAGGAGCTATATCGTAAAAACTACTTTTAAAGTGCTCTCAAGAACAGCTGTTTGAAATGCTTTTTCGGCTTCTTTTAATGAAAAACGTGCAGTAATTAATTTTGTAAGATCTATTTTTTTGGATTCTGCTATTGATATTGCTTTTCTGTACTGATGAATAGACTGGCCTGTTGTGCCTGTAATTAAAATATTTTTATAATGAATAATATTTGATTTAATGCTAATAATGTCTTGACCTTTTGGTAGACCCCCAAAAAGATTAATTCTTCCCTTTGTGGCAATTAATTCTAAAGCTTCTTCTTGAGCTCTCTTTGAAGGAGCAGCTGTAATTAAAACATTAACACCTTTGGAGTCTGTTTCTCTTAAAACAACATCTTTTAAATTTACTTTTTCTGGATTTACTGCTATATCTGCTCCAAATTGTAAAGCTTGCTCTCTCCTTATATCGCTTATTTCACTAACTATAATTTTTTTTGCACCCCTCAATCTTGCCATCATTAAATGCAATATACCCATTGGTCCTGCACCGATTATTAAAACAATATCAGGCGGTGCAATATTTATAGATTCAGAGGCAGCAAGAACAGTAGATAAAGGCTCTACTAAAGATGCTTCTTCAAAAGAAAGGCTGTCTGAAATTTTTGAAATATTGCCTTGTATAATATATTCATAAGGTATTTTTAGATACTCAGCAAAAGATCCATTTATTGTTATGCCTATTGCCTGATAATTTTCACAGTAATTGGTAAATCCACTTATACAGTTATCACAGTGGCCACATCCTATATTTGGAGCTATAGCAACACGCATGCCTTCAGTAAAGAGTGAAGAAGGAACGTTTTTACCAATCTGTTCTATTATTCCTGATACCTCATGTCCAAGAACAATTTTCTTACCTTCAGGATTTTTAAAATGACCAAAATTTTTTATTTTAATATCAGTACCACAGATAGATGACGCCTTTACTTTGAGCAAAATTTCATTATCACTAATTTTAGGTTTAGGTATATCTATAATTTCAATTTTGCCATTTCCCAAAGTTGATATTGCTAACATTAAGGTACTCCTTTTGTATTTTATATAATGGTTATTTATTATTTAACTTTTTATACCTTATCAAATTATTATAAATATTATTATAAATGCATATATTTCAAATAAAATAGTAAAAGTAATGTTGTAATTACAATTCATTAGACTTAATATAATTATTTTATTTATAGTTGTCAATAAAAATATGCTATAACTTATTTGTTAATAAAATTATTATTTAATCCTTAAATTTAATGGTTATTTAATCCTAAATATAATAACTAATTTAAATTATGTAATATTTTGATTGGTGTTATTAATGCTGAATAATTTGCTTTTAAAGTTATTATTAAATATCATTTGATTATTTTCTTAATTTGTATAATACTTATTTTGAATGACAAGGTTGCTAAAAATAAAGATATAATAATAGTCGGGTCCGGGCAATTTCTCTTAATAATTAAAAAAAGATATAAAAGTATAAAAAATGTTATTATAAACATATTATAAACTAAAGATAGATATGAGAGATGATATAAAATGAGTGAAAATAACTATTCTAAGAATTTTCAGTTTAATCCAGTTAATAATCCTAAAGAGCCAGATGCAACTGAAAATAGTAATTGCTTTAGTTGTGAAAGACCGCAGTGCAGTTGTGGCAATAATGAAGAATATATAAAAAAATTAGTGGACTGCATTACTCAAGAAGTATTAAATAAGCTTGGAAATTAACAAAATTAATGATTTATATAATTAACGATTTATTATTGTACTACTTTATTTATAAGCTTCCCAATATTTTCAATTTCACAACAAATTACATCTCCGGGATTTAAAAACTTCTTTTCTTTTAGAAATAGACCAACTCCAGCAGGGGTACCAGTGGCAATTAAGTCTCCAACTTTTAATGTTAGTGAGTATGATATAAATGAAAGTAGCTCAAAAATTCCAAAAATCATTTCATTTGTGTTTGAATTTTGCCGTAGCTCACCATTAACATATGATTTTAAATTTAGATTTTGGGGAT
>JACVJA010000351.1 GCA_015661035.1 Candidatus Calidifonticultor daggyaiensis
GTGTTGCTCCTGAAAAATATGGACCATTAGCAAAAGCTTTAGATACATTGGGTAAAAAAGCGTTAAGTTGGAGAGAAGAATTAAAAAAATCTGGCAATTGGTTGTATTATCCTTATTCAGCAGCCCTACCATTTATTAGAACTCCTATTAATGTTGCTAAAGAAATGTTATCTTTTACCCCTGAAATACTTTTAGCCAGAAATAAAACTGGTGAACATTATGGAAGAGCTGTTTTAGGTTCAATTGTTATTGGAACCTCGGGATGGTTTGCTCTTAACAACAAAACAACTTTTGCTCCTCCAAGAGATCCTAAAGAAAAAGAAGCTTTTTATAATGCTGGTAAAAAGCCATTTTCTATTGAAATTGGAGGTAAATATATATCGGCTTTTTACTTTGGACCATTTGCTTTGCCTATAATGGCTGCTGCAGCCGTAAAATGGGCTTTTGAAGATGTTAAAGTAGACCCAGATGATAGTTTATTAGACCAATTAAATACTGCTGCTTTAGGATTAGCAAGGTTTTTAGGCGAACAATCATCTTTGACTGGAATGGCTAATTTTTTTAAAACTTTAGCTGGTGAAGAAGATTATGAATTTGCCCAAAGTTTAACTTTTACTGCTGAACAATTTATACCATTTTCTGGTTTGTGGCGAACTCTTAATAGATTTTTAGACCCAGTTTATAGAAAATCAGGTAAAACAATTCCAGACGCTCTTAAAAAAGAATTTTCAGGTTATTACAAATTATTTCTTAAGTCTCAAGGTTTAAGCGATGAAGAAATTGAAAAATTAATGCCCGAACCATATTTAAGAGCTAAACCAACAGGAGAAGTGGAGCTTGCAACCAGAAGATGGTATGAACAATATTTGCCTTGGCCTGCTGGTGTTTTAGAACCCGAAATGGCTAAAAGATACGAGGAATTGAAAGAAAGAAGAAGAACAAGAGCAGAAGCACGAGGTTATCTTCCCGAAGAATTAAGAAAAGAAAAAGGAGCACAAACATTAGAAATTGAAGAAACAGCTAAATATCTTATAAATCCAGAAATTCCAAGGGAAGAAAGAATTAAGAGAGCCGAAGAATTTTTAAGAAAATATCCAGAATTAGAAGATAAACTTATGGATGCTATAGAGAAATGGAAAACTCAAAGACAATTACCGCCAGGTTTAGATATTGGGATGAAGCAATGGTCTGTTGAAGAAAGAGCTTGGTTTTTCTATAATTGGGTTAAAGAGAACAAAGAGAAAAGAAGACCGAGAGAAGAAATTGAAAGATTTTTACAAGCAGCTGAAGAAGCGGGAATTTTAACTGATAAAGTTATTGAAGAAATTGAAAATATTGTAAGGTCGGAACAAGAAAAAATGCTTCAACCAGTTATTTACTAAAATGAAATTTGTTTTAATCACCTACGACGGACACGGCTTACCAGTTGCTTATAAACTTCAGGAAGAAGGTTGGGATGTTATTGTTGGTCAAGCAAAAGAATTAGAACATATGCCCAAAGAAGAACCAGAAATTAAAAAAAGAAGATTAGAACTTTATGATGGAATGATTGATAAAAGAGATGCTGAAGAAGTTGTTGAGCTTTTAAGAAAAGAAAAGACAAAAGATGATTATATTGTTTGGTGCGATTTTAATTATGTTTATCCTTATGCTCAACAGATTAAAGCTTTAGGATATTTTGGTATGTTTCCTACTCAAGAAGATTTTAGGCTTGAAGAAGATAGAAAAATAGCTAAAGAGTTCATTAAAAATAATCATCCCCTTTTTAGCGAAGAAGAAGTAGTAGAATTTGAAACAATTAAAGAAGCTAAAGAATTTTTAAAGAAAACTGATAAATGTTGGGTTTTAAAAGGTAATAATCCTGACGCTTCTACTTTTGTTCCTTTGTCTAATAATCCCAAAGAGGCAGCAGAAGAACTTATTGATGTTTTAGAGGCTGAACAAAAACTTTATGAAAGTGAAGGTTTTATTTTGGAAGAAAAAATTGAAGATTTAATTGAATTTGTGCCTGAAGTTATTGTAAAAGGTAATAAAGTTTTGGGAATGAATATTGATGTTGAACTTAAGCCTTTTGGTCCTGCTAATTGTGGTCCTCAAACAGGCGATAGCGCTTCAGTGGTCTTTTGGATTAATAATGAAGAACAAGCAATTAGAATTTATCAACAGATTTTTGCTCCTTTACAAGATTTCTTTTTAAGAAGTGAAAACGAATTTGTAGTTTGGGATGCAGGAACTATGTATTCTCCACCAAGGAACAAGTTTTATTTTACTGAATTTTGTCCTCGTGAAGGTTATGGAGCCTTATTTGATAAATTGGCTACTTTTTCTAATATTGGTGATTATTATTTGGCAATTAAAGAAGGTATTCCTTTTAATGAACTTAAACCTAAAAGATTTGGAGCTGGAATAAGAATTTTTAATATGCTTAATGAAACAAAAAAAGAAATTAAGCACCTTCCCCTTTCGGGTGCTAAACTGATTACCGATATTTCTCATCGTGATATTTGGCTTTGGGATGCTAAAAAAGAAGGCAATAAAATTGTTTCCGTTGGCTATGATAAAAATTTAGCAGTAGCAACTGGTAGTGATAATGATTGGCAGATGGCATTTTTAAAAGCGGAAGCCTTAATTGATTACAACTTTAAATTTGATGGCTTTTATAAGCGAAGTTTTATTGATATAATTGACAATGGATATGTAAACAATATTCCTGATAGAATTAAATGGGTTTTTGAAAATATACTTCAAGAAAAACTTGAATTTAAACCTCTTTTTGAGTATAAAGTGGTTAAAAATGCAATTATGGGAGAAATTGAAAAAGAAAAAATGCTAAAAGAAACAACTCAAAAG
>JACVJA010000352.1 GCA_015661035.1 Candidatus Calidifonticultor daggyaiensis
AAATCAGGTTAAGGAAATATTTAAAGAATTACGTAATCAATATCCGCCAAAATAAATTTATCAAGAGGTAAAATATGGATAATAAACCAAGATTTATTTTATGTGTGTGCAGGGGTGATTGTCCTGGTTTTGCACAGCTAGATATTTAGAAATTTTTAAATTATGTTCGTAATGAATTAGATGTTGAATATGCTATAGTTCATCCACAGATGTGTGTTGATGATGGAGACAGGTTTTGGAAGGATTTTGCTAAAAAAGGAGAGTATTATATTGTTGCTGGTTGTGACCCAAAAATGCAAAGGAAAATGTACAAGGATGCATTGGCAGAAGTAGGGTGTGATTTCGATAAGCAAATATTTCCAATTGACTTAAGAAATATGCCTACAGAAAATGCTATGGCAGAAATTACAAATTTTGTAAATGATGTCAACCAAAAACTAAAAAATATGCTTTGATAATCTTAACTTGGTTTTAAAACAATATTAAACTTTTTTAAGTTAAAAAATCTTTTAATTTACTTATAAGTATTCAAAATTGTAAAAATTATTCAGAATGGCTGGGGAGAGAGGATTCGAACCCCTGCTGTACGGGCCAGAGCCGTATGTCCTACCGCTAGACGACTCCCCATTAGCTTTGACCACACTCTGGACAAACTGTTGATTCTGAATCAATTGGTAAAGGTTTACCGCAATGTGTACAAAACTTTATTGTGATATTGCAAGTTTTGCAATAAGGCATCCCTTGATTTTCTAATTCACTCTCACAAAAAGGGCACTTACAAATATTTAAATTTTTATTATTAGTATTAGTATTTTTATTATTTATCATTTATTCACCTTTTTTTGTTTTTTTAAATAATCCTTAATAGCTGCATGGAGGGCATCAGCACCTAGGTTTGAACAATGCATTTTATTTTTTGGCAAACCTCCTAACTGATCTGCTACATCTTTGTTTGTAATTTTTAAAGCCTCTTCAAGCGTTTTACCTTTAGCAATGTCACTTACCATACTTGAAACAGCAATTGCTGCGCCACACCCAAAAGTTTTAAACTTTACATCTTCTATAATATTGTTTTTAACTTTTATATAAAATGTCATCATATCACCACAAACTGGGTTACCAACTTCTCCTACCCCATCAGCATCTTTTATCTCGCCCACATTATGTGGGTTCATAAAATGCTGCATAACTTTTTCATTATATTGAACCATCTTTACCTCTTTTTATGAGTAAGTTTAATTTTTAACTTAATAAATAGTTATAAATAATAAAAATGCTATAAATAATTTTAAAAACCTTTATAGAACAGCTGTGTTTGTTATATTAAATACAGTTAATTATAATAACTAAATTAACTACGTTAACTTAACTCTATTTATTAATATTCTGTATGCTAATCTTAATTAATAAAACTTTTATTTTAATTTCAATCTTACTGTAAAGGTTAATATATTATTTTTAAAAAAATATATCAAGTTAAGTATTTAAAAATAATTTTATTGTTTGAAACTTATAAAAAAATTTAAAATAATCTTAATAACTTTTATTATAATCTAAAAAACTTCAATAATAAGAATCATTATTTTATTATTTTCATTACAGTATCATAGTTTTAATTTACTTACAGAGTGGTGACATTTTTCTTAATTTTTCAACAATTGATGGTAAAACACTAATAACTTTATCGACTTCTTCTATAGTATTGTATTTTCCTAGAGAAAATAAAATAGAGCCGTTTGCTAGTTCTGGCGGTACCCCAATAGCGCTAAGAACGTGTGAGCTTTTTAATGCATGCGAAGCACAAGAAGATCCGCTTGAAGCTGCAATTCCTTCGTAATTTAATAATAAAATTATTGATTCTCCTTCAATGTATTCAAAACTTAAATGAACATTTCCGGGAAGTCTTTGGGTTGGATGGCCATTTAATTTTACTTTATTAATAGTCTTTAGAATTTCATTTATTAATTTATCTCTTAATTTTTTTATTCTTTCAAAATCTTTGCTCATATTATCTTTTGCAATTTTAGCTGCTTGACCAAAGCCAACAATTCCGGCAACATTTTCAGTCCCAGCACGTCTTCCTCTTTCTTGTACACCACCTAAAATTAAAGGTTTAATTTTTATACCCTTTTTTAAAAATAAAGCTGCAATACCTTTAGGGCCATACATTTGCTGAGCAGAAAAACTTATGCAGTCAAAACCAATTTCTTTTACATCAACTGGAATAATACCTGCAGTTGCAGTACAGTCACTATGAAAAACTACTCCAGCTTCTTTAGAAACCTTTACAATTTCTTTAATATTTTGAATTGTCCCAATCTCATTATTTGCATGCATAATGCTAATAAGGATAGTGTTTTTTGTAATTGCTTTTTTTAAATCTTTTAGATTTATGAATCCATAGCTATCAACAGGTAAAACTGTAACCTCAAAACCTTCTTTTTTTAGTTCTTTTAAAGGATTTAGTATAGAATAGTGCTCAATTGCAGATGTAATGATATGGGTTCCCTTATCCCTGTAAGCTTTGGCAATGCCCCATAAAGCCATATTATTAGATTCTGAAGAGCAAGATGTAAAGTAAATTTCATCATCTTCTGAATTTATAAGCTTAGCAACATAATGTCTTGAACTTTCAATTGCTTCTGCAGCATTTTGCCCTAAGTCGTGAAGACTTGAAGGATTGCCATAATTATCCTTTAAAAATGGCAGCATTACTTCAAAAACACTATTATCGATTCTTGTAGTTGAAGCATTATCAAAAAAAATAATTTCTTTTTTCATTTTTTATCACTTTTAAAAATTATTTTATATTTGGTTAAATAATAGTAAATTAGTAGTATTAAAAAT
>JACVJA010000353.1 GCA_015661035.1 Candidatus Calidifonticultor daggyaiensis
TTCTGGTTGTTGTTCTTCTACTTGTTGTGCTTCTGGTTGTTGATCTTCTACTTGTTGATCTTCTACTTGTTGTGTTTCTACTTGTTGTTCTTCTGGTTGTTGTTCTTCTACTTGTTGTTCTGGTATCTCTTCTTCTGGTTGTTGGTCTTGTTGTAGTGACGGTGTTGTTTTAAATAAATCTTCATCAGGCAGGGAATCTTCTTTTCCTCTCTGGGGTATTGGCGATTTTTTTTCTGGTTGTTGACGTTGTTGACGATTGGGTTGTTGTCTTAACTCTCTTTCTAGATTGCTCATAAATTTTAAAATTTAATTTGTTAAAAATAGGAATAGTATATAATAAAAATAATTTTATTATAGGAAAACTTTATTATATAAGCTAAAAGCTTTTTACTATGGAAAAAAATAGCAGAAACTCTCCTTTAAGAGAATTAAGTGAGCGAGTATTGCATCCAATAGCTAAATATTTATATGAATTGGGTATTGAACCCAATCAAGTAACTCTTGCAGGCACTGCTTTAACGGGTTTGGGAGGATTTTTAAAACTCCAGGAGAGAAACTTAGGCATAAACGCTAATTATCCGGCTTTAGGCCTTTTAATAGCTGGCTTGATTTGTGATGGTTTAGATGGAGTTTTAGCAAGATATTCAAAAAAATCATCAGTTGATGGGGCGATTTTTGATTTGGTTAACGATAGGTTACAAGAGTCGACGTTAGCCTGCTATCGGGCAATAATGGCTATGGAAAGGGGAGATTTGGGAGGGTTACTTTTTTCAATTATTACCGGTTTAACTAACCCTCTGCCAAGTTATTTTAGGGCATTGGTTGAGGAGAATGGGAGTATTGTTAAAGAATCAGGAGAAAATCCGATCTCTTTTTTAGGAACAAGAGGCGGAAGAACACCCTTGGCGATTTTGGCAACAATTTTTCCTGATGTAGTGATTAGTGGGAATAATTCTATTCAAGGATTTTTAGATTTTGTAATTTCTGGTGGTAATATAATAAGTAGCATTGAAAGAATTAAAAATTTAATTGAGACGAAAGAAATAGAGAATATGGGTGGTGTTAAATTTATTCATTTAACTGAAGATAAAGCACCAGAAGGTAAATTGGAGGAATTGCAAGAATTAGGTAGAAGAAAAAAGGAAACTTTGGGAAAATTTATTAACATCAATTCTTTTGTTTTTATCTCTTTAGGAATGATTGGTGGGATTAATTTAATTGAAAAATATTTTCTCAATAAATAAATAAAATAAATAAATAAAGACTTTTATTAATAAATCAATTTCCTGCATGTTAATTTTTAAATTAATTAACCAGAGAGAACCGGCTTACTAATGATTAGGTTAATTTAAAAGTTTATTAACTCTACCAGTAGTTTTTTTTGGGAGTTTTTAATTCCTAAAATTTTCAAAGATGATGCTATTTTTTACAATTTTTAATTAATCTCAATATAGAAAATAAAATATACATTCTAAATATTTAAGATTGTTAAAAAAAATTTAACATTATAAAGTGGTTTTCATCAATCTTTAATCTAAAATTTTCTTATTTTTATTTTTTATTTAAATAACCTGTCAGATTGTTTAGAACATGTTGACGCTTTCTATAAAAATAAAAAGTAAATGGAGTAATTAAAAATACTCCAATCAGTTTTGTTAGCGAAGTAGAAGATGCTAAAAAAGATATTTTTCTTTAAAAAAATACAAAGAGACAATAGTCAAAAAGAAAATTAATCCTTCGGTATACAATAGTTGAAAGAAAAAAGAGCTAGGAAATAAAATTAAAATCATTTTTAGATACTGGTTGTTGGTTATTCGGTATACTTTAAGAAGTTGATAGAAAAAATCAAAGCACAAAAAAAGAGCGCAGATAAAAAGACTAGATAAAAGTAGATTATTTAAAAAACGTTGAGTTTAATTTTTTATCAAAATAGAATAAAGGGGAAAAAAGCTTGTTTGAATTGTAAATATCTTTGTTTCGCAATCAAAAGATAATAAAACCATCAAAATTGGCAAGTGAAGTTATCGTAGAGGGAAGATAATATACAGTCAAAATTTCTTTATAAAAGGAAAAAATCTAAGATAAGAAATTAACCGGGGAGTAAAAAAATAATTACCAAATCAAAGACTTGCCAAAAAAGAAAAAAAGTAAGATTTTCTTAAATTTTATGGATAAATTATAAAAAATAAGTTATTAGAGTATTCAGTATTAGAAATTAATAAACTAAGAAATTAGGATTACAAAGTTTATTTAATAAATTTTAATAAATATAATCTTTAATATTGTATTTAATTAACCAGTTTTTGTTCAAATTATTTAAATACTTTTTAGTTGTTTTAACAAAAAAAACAGTATACAAATACATTTTTAATAAAAATTCTTATAATTTAGATAATGTAAATAATGTAGATAATGTAGAAAATATAAAATAAATAAAAATTATACAAGTTTTAAATGAAATAGATTATATAAAAATAGAAGATTGTGAATATAAAAAAGAATAAGTCCTTGACATAAAGAAAAATATTTTTTATAGTGAAATTTAATGAGAAGTATTGAAGAGAGTATCCGTTATTTAAGCCCTAGACAGCTGCGGGTATTATTTTTATTAGCAAAAAAAGTGAAAAAGGATTAATTTCTTCGGTAAAATTGGCAAAAAAGATCGGGATTGAAGGCAAAGGATTGGGAGCGGTATTTTCATCGCTAATTCGTCATAAATTTTTTGGGCAGTCATTAATCATTCCTTGGGGAAAAGATGAAAACAGTCGGGGTTTAAGGTTTAGGTTGAATGAAAAGTTAATTTCAAAAGAGAGATTGTTGGAGATTGCGAGGGAGTTGTTG
>JACVJA010000354.1 GCA_015661035.1 Candidatus Calidifonticultor daggyaiensis
TTCTAACTTGGTATCTTCAATTATTACATATTTGTGTTTTTTTATAAATCCTTCATAATCTTTATAAATAATTTTTCTCATTAATTCAATTTTATTATCAACATTAGCTGCTCGTTGTTTAGTTTTTACTAATACGGTTTTATTCATTTATTTAATTTAAGTATTTAATTATAAACCACAACCTGCGCCTTGGGTTTGGATTCCTGGCAGGTTTAATTTTGCTAATTTTTGTTCGACATTTTGCAGATAACCGGAAACCGATGAATATTTTGCTGACATAATTTCTTTGATTAATGCAGATTCACGTGGATTTAACACTGATTCACGCTGAAGGGGCCAATCAATGTTTTCTGTTATTTTTTTGAGTAAAGCAATTTTTATATAATTATCAGGAAACCAAAAAGAATTTAATTGCAAAGCTAATTTGTAAAGTTCATCTTTTGAATATCCTTGAGAAGCAGCCATTTCTAAAGCACCCAATAAAGCTGAACCATGATTGCAATCCTGGGCAAAAGTTGAATTATTACAACAAGGCCTAAAAGTATTTTGAGCAACTTCATAAACAATTGCTTCTTGCTCCGAAGTCAACTTTATAATTTCACATTTATTAAAATATTCAGCACCATTATCTTTCTTGCCTAACCACCAACCACCTGTTGAAGCTAAACGAGGCAAATCTTTTTCAGCAAAAGGGATATTTTTATTAAATTCAGTTTTATTAGAAAGACCTAAGGGCCAAAAAAGATTTAAAAGATAATTAGCTGTTTCTTTATTAATAATAATTTTTTCGTTAGAACCATTAATCATTTTTTGAATATATTCAGGAATTTCCCCTCTATATAACTTTTTCATTTTTTCTAAATCAATCACTCCACAGTCAAGCATTTTTTTGACACTATCACCAAAAGCTAAATTTGTTTGAAAACCCTGAGGTGGAACAACTTGAGAAACAATTTGTTGAATTAAATTATTATTTGCTGTTGGAACTTTGTTCCTTTGCTGGATATAAATATTATTTAAAAGATAAACAAAACCTCCGCCGATTAAAGCTCCAATCAAAATATTGAGTATAAATTTCGGTGTTTGCGATTTACTTAAACCACTTTCTTTAATGCTGTGTTTTATTATTTCTAAATTACAACTTTTATACTCTTGACACCAATTTTCACATTTTTGAGCAAGTTCTTCTGTCTCATAAATATTCTGACACTCTTCACACTGATAATAATTTTTGTCTTCCTTTTCTAATAATTTAACCATTAAATTTAATCTTCTTTAATTTTTGACTTTAATTTTTTACTCAAATATAAAATTCCCAAAATCAATAAAATTAAAACTAAAATTGGAATAGCTAAAATTATAATCATCCATAAAAATCCCAAAATACCAAAAATTGGAGCTAAAAAATTCCAACCTTTCCAATTAGAAAAATTCCACCACCAATAACCCATCATTGGCATATTCATCATCGGACCCATCATTGACCCTGTTGTTGTTAATGCTTTTCCTTCGCTACAACCACTATATCTTTTCCCCATATTAATATGCATTAATTCTTCTGCTTCTTTGCCATGCATTTTTTTCATCATTTGATTCATTAAAATGTGATCGCTACCACTAACCATTTGCTCCATTGCATATTCACCAATTGAATGGAAATCTTTATTAGTTAAATCTTGGCAACTAATTTGCCCTCTTTGTAATTTCTCAAATAATTCTCTTCCCTTTT
This sequence comes from Candidatus Calidifonticultor daggyaiensis, assembly GCA_015661035.1. Lineage (GTDB taxonomy): Bacteria > Actinomycetota > Humimicrobiia > Humimicrobiales > Humimicrobiaceae > Calidifonticultor > Calidifonticultor daggyaiensis. Next base: position 1,730 of record JACVJA010000354.1, read on the forward strand.
GAATTTCAGTATTAAGCTCAGCATCTTCACTATGAGCAAAAACAAAATTAAAAATAGAAAATAAAAAAATAAATAAAATAATAAAAATAACCCGCCAATTATTTAATATTCGCGTAGATTCGCGCTTAAATTTTAATTCGCGTAAATTCACATCTGAAAATAGTTTTCGAATCAGTTCGCTATTTTTCATAGGTTCGCATAAATTCGCGTTTAATCTTATCATTTTCTTTTTGCTAATTTATAAATTTTTAATAATTCTCTAATCGTGACCTCTTTTTTATTTTTTAATTGTTTAGGTATATGGATTCGGAAATGATTTTCCAAAATTAAATCTTCAATTCCTGACAAAGCTTGTTTTATTGCCATTGACTGAATCAAAATATCAATGCAGTATTTTTCATTTTCAATCATTTTCTTTAAACCCTCAATTTGTCCTTTGATAATATTCAATCTTCTTAAAGTTTTATTTTTAATTTTTACTTCCATGACACGGATTAATGTAAATTGTCGCGAACTTATACGAACTAAAACGCGAACCAATGCGAACCTTATTTTTAGACGCGAACTTTTGCGAACTTTCTCGCGAACTTATGCGAATCTCACTATCTATGACTGTCTGCATACTATCCGAATGATAACCGAATAGATTACCCCGAATATCGAATATTAATCCGCGTTTATCTGTGTATAGATCTGCGTATATCCGCGTTTACCCGAATTATTACCGAATATACTACCCGAATGATAACCAATTTTTAATATTAATTATTATCTAATGAAAAATCTGCATCTAGTCTGCAGAAGTCTGCGTATAATCTGTCTTCGTCTGCGGTTGTCTGCACATAGTCTGCGGTAGTCTGCGTATATTATAACATAAAAAATTCAAAATATACCCCAACTGGGTATTGGGGATAATTTTATTTCAAAATCGGATATTTTTGTACTAATTTTGTTTTTTCCCAAAGATTGCCTAAACCTAAATATCTCCCTGAATTAGATAAACATAAAACAACCAAGACTATGATATAAACAATATGCTCATCAATTAAAGGATTGTGGGCTGGTAAAATGGAACCGGCTAAATACATTAAAGAAAGCATCACCCCACCAAA
>JACVJA010000355.1 GCA_015661035.1 Candidatus Calidifonticultor daggyaiensis
TCAGGAAAAACTTATACTATGGCAAATGTTATCCAAAATATACAGCTGCCAACTCTGGTGATTGCACCAAATAAAACGCTTGCTGCACAACTTGCTAATGAGTTTAGAGAATTTTTCCCAAATAATGCTGTGGAATATTTTGTAAGCTATTATGATTACTATCAGCCAGAAGCATATATCCCTAGTAAAGATATGTATATTGAAAAAGATACTTCAATAAATGAAGAAATTGAGAAGCTTCGACTTTCAACTACCAACTCTTTGTATTTAAGAAATGATGTAATTGTGGTTGCAAGTGTTTCTTGTATTTATAATTTAGGTTCACCGATAGAGTATGAAAAACAAAGAATTTTTATAAAAAAAAGTAGTTTTTATGATAGAGAAGAATTAATTAAAAATTTAATTTCAATAAAATATGAAAGAAATGAATATGAATTTACCCAGGGTAAATTTAGGGTTAAAGGTGATATTTTAGAAATATTTCCAGCTTATCAGGATAAAGCTTTACAAGTACAGCTTTTTGGTGATGAAATTGAAAAAATTTATGAATTTAACCCAGTTTCTGGCGAAATTTACAGCGAACTGGATGCTGTTATAATTTCACCAGCAACTCATTTTTTAGCTACTTCTGATTGGATTGAAAGAGCTTTACAGTCTATAGAAGAGGAACTGCAGGAAAGGCTCAATTATTTTAAAAAAGCTGGCAAATTGCTTGAAGCACAAAGGCTTGAATCTAGAACAAGATATGATATGGAAATGATTTCGGAACTAGGATTTTGTAGTGGTATTGAAAATTATTCAAGGCATATTTTAGGAAAAAAGCCAGGTGAGACACCTAATACCTTAATTGATTTTTTCCCTAAAGATTTTTTAACAATAATTGACGAATCTCACATTGCAGTACCACAAATAAGGGGAATGTATGAAGGTGACAGGTCTAGGAAACAGACTCTTGTAGATTATGGTTTTAGGCTGCCTTCAGCATTAGATAATAGACCTTTAAAATTTAATGAGTTTTTAGACAAAGTCAAAATGGTAATTTTTACTTCAGCTACACCTGGGCCATTTGAGAGAATGGTAAGCTTACAAGTAGTTGAGCAGATAATAAGGCCAACTGGTCTTGTAGACCCACAAGTTTTTATTAGACCAACAAAAGGTCAAATTGAAGATTTGATGGGGGAAATAAAGAAAAGAGTTGAAAAAAATCAAAGGATATTAGTAACAACTCTAACAAAAAAAATGGCAGAAGATTTGGCAGATTTTCTTGCAGGCAAAAATATTAGGGTAAGATATCTGCATTCAACTATTGATACAATAGAAAGGATAGAGATATTAAGAGGGCTCCGTTCTGGTGAGTTTGATGTACTTGTTGGAATTAATTTGCTTCGTGAAGGTTTAGACCTTCCGGAGGTTGCTTTGGTTGCTATATTAGACGCAGATAAGGAAGGTTTTTTAAGGTCAGAAATTGCTTTAATACAAACTATTGGAAGAGCTTCGAGGAATATTGAGGGAACAGTAATACTTTATGCGGATAATATTACAAGCTCTATTAAAAATGCTGTTAATGAAACTAATAGAAGAAGAATGCTTCAGATAGAATATAATAAAAAATATGGAATAACCCCGAAAACAATAAGCAAAAATATTTCCGACATTTTATCTGCTACTGGAATTAAATCAAAAGCTGCAGTAAAAAAAGAGCAAATTTCTGAAAAAAAAGTAAGGTTTATAAATACGGATTTTCTAGAAAATATTAGAAAGTTTGATATAGTAAAAATAAATAGTATTATAAGTGGACTTGAGGAGGAAATGCATTTAGCAGCAGCAGAGCTTGATTTTGAGCGAGCTGCAGTGATTAGGGATGAAATAAAAAAAATTAAGGAAACTTTAAAACTTTAAACTTTAGGAATTACTTAAGGGTTGTATTTTTGTAAAAACTTTCGTACAAAATTCTTTATAAAAAATTAGAACTTATTAATTTAATTTAAATATTTTTATACTATTTTTTATATTTTAAATTTTTAATATTTTAAAAACTTTGTTATAAAATTTCTTGTATATGAAAAATGAAATTATTATTAAAGGTGCAAGAGAGCATAATTTAAAAAATATAAATTTAAAACTTCCTAGAAACAAGTTTATTGTGTTTACAGGTGTAAGCGGTTCAGGTAAGTCTTCTCTTGCATTTGACACAATTTATGCGGAAGGGCAAAGAAGATATGTAGAATCACTTTCTTCTTATGCAAGGCAATTTTTAGGCCAAATGGATAAGCCTGATGTGGACTTAATTGAAGGATTATCTCCTGCAGTTTCTATTAACCAAAAAGGTGTTTCAAAAAACCCGCGTTCTACAGTTGGTACTATTACAGAAATATATGATTATTTAAGAGTATTATATGCAAGGATTGGGAAACCATATTGTTATATTTGCGGAAAAGAACTTACAAAGCAAACAGTAGACCAAATTGTTGACAAGGTTTTAAGTATTCCTGATAATACTCGAGTTCAAATTTTAGCTCCAATAATTAGAGGAAGAAAAGGTGAGTATATTAAAGTTATTGAAAATATTAAAAAAGAAGGGTTTATAAGGCTAAAAATTGATGGCAAAATATATAATTTATCAGAAAATCCGGAAATTTTAATTGATAAAAATAAAAAACATGATATTGAAATTATTATAGACAGAGTAAAAATGTCTCCGGAGATAAGATCAAGATTAGCTGAAGATATAGAAATTGCTTTAAAAGAAAGTGAAGGGATTGTTAAAATTGAAATATTTAATAAAGAATCAAATGATTTAATTAATGATGTAC
>JACVJA010000356.1 GCA_015661035.1 Candidatus Calidifonticultor daggyaiensis
GCTATTCTATCAATATGTCTCTTTCTCATAATAAAAATGTTTTTAATTCATCTATTATAATCTCCCAAAAATTCCTAAAAGCGGAAGCCTGTTCAAATTTCCACCCACGAGGTGGCAAAGGGAATATATACCCAATGTAAAAAAAGTGTTAGATTCACTATATTAGATTGGTTACTTAGTAAATTTATATTTTTGAAAAGAATCTAAAATGAAGTTCGAACCTAATAAAAAAAACCTAAATTTTTCAATTTCTAGACGTTCATTTCTAAAAAAGAACCTTTCGTTTTTTACCTCTTTATCTATTCCAATTTTTATTCCAACAAAATTTCTTTCAATAAATAAAGATAAAAAAAATGTTACAAGAGTTTTTGATATAAATGGTTTTAAACAAGTGCTCCTACCAAAAGGACATGGTCAATTAATTACAATTGATAAAGAATATAAAGCCCGTTATCCTTCCAGAGATCAAAATATGCAATTTATGGCATTTTTCAATGAAAAAGATTGCTTATATATACAAACTAAAGATACAGTTGGTTATATCACAGATTGGGAAATAACAAAAGAACAAAAATTAAAACTCAATTTCTTCGGACCTGAACCTGATATAGTTGTGAAAAAGTTACCTCCAGACCCTTTGGCTCCAATAGAGGAATATAAAAAATGGGCCTTACTTCAAAGCTGGGCAAAATTAAAACCTTCAATAATTGAAAAATGTAATATTATTGCCACTGCCTCTACACCAGACATAAATCATCTTAGAAAAACCCAATTTAATTTCATAAAAAAATTTATTCCTCCTACTGCTTGTTGGATTACTCAATGGATGAAATATCCATTCAATACTATGTATCCAGATTTTCAACCCAAACAACCTGAACTATTTAAAATATTTTTGGCAGAACTCCACGAATTAAATTCTATACCTTTACCATATATAAATGGTTTTCTTTGGGATATAAATTGTTTAAATCCAAAATATGATGAAACAAAAACAATTAAAAATATTGATGGATCTACTGCATTTTATAGTGAAAAAAAGAAATATTTAAAATTCGCTTGCATTGGCAATAGTTATTGGAGGAACCTAATTGTGGAATTGCGGAATAAATTAATTGATATAAATGGCAAACTTAGTAAAGGAGTATATTATGATATGTTAACTGCTTCATCACCAGTTTTATGTTATTCTAATTCTCATGATCACATACCTGGAGATCCATTATGTTGGCAGAATGGAGTGAAAGATATCCTTAAAAAAACTAAGGGGGTAATAATGACAGAGGGGAATGTGGAAATATATATTGATTTAGTTGATGTTTTTCTTATGCATCTTTATACAAATGAAGATAATTTATTCCCTATATGGAATAAGGTTTATGGTTCAGTTGCGAGAAGCGCTGGATGGATAGTTCCTGAAAAAAGTGATTTTCAAGAATTTTTAAACATTATTAGAAAAGCAAAAAAATATGGTGTAATTGCAAATGGAAGCCCATGGATGAGTCAAAAAATACAGGAAAAACTTTTACATCCAGATTTTGCTAATATTTGGGTTGAATTTGAAGGTTACATATGTAATACCAAATAAGTATCAAACCATCTGATTATTTAAGAATAAATAATTAAAAACATAGAGAGAAGAACCTATGGTAAGATATTTTTTAATTTATTTAGGCATAATAATTGTTCTTATATTGATAATTATATTTAATTATCAACCTGCTGGTTTAAAATATATTTTATCATGCTTTATTATCACATTAGGATCTTTTATAATTTTGTTTAATTTTTGGCAAAAAGACCCTTTTGAACCGATTAAACTTGCTAGTGGATTATATGGTTTGAGTTTTGGGTTTACCCCTCTTCTATTAGGCAGCCTTGGTATTTATAAAATTTCATTCCTAGGGGTTAATTATAAAGGATATTTAGAAAGGGGATCAATTATAGCCCTTTTAGGTTTTTTTTCAATGTTAATAGGATATTATTCTGTAAAAATATTTTCTTCTAAAATTAATCCATTAAAAATTCAAATATCAAATCAAAATAATAAAATATTGAAAATAATTGGATTAAATTGTTTATTGATAGGATTTTTTTGTTATTTTGCCATTTTATTAAAATTTGGTATAAGTTACTTCCTTCATTATTCAGGTGGTCGTTCTTTAATATTTGGAAGTATTTTTGGGGGTTGGTTTTGGGGAACATTTCTTATGATTTCGGGGAGTTGTGCAATAAATTCTATGACTGTTAAAAACAATGCAAAAATAACTGTTTTTTTATCAATTCTTATTGCTATCATGTTTATATTATTTCAAGGTAGAGAACAAATAATAGCACCACTTTTTTGTGGATTATTAATTTTACATTATGGGTATAGAATGTTTAAATGGAAAAATATACTAATTTTTGCGTTATTATTCTTTATTTTTGCATCTATTTTTGGGGTTTACAGGTCAACTGAAAAAAAACAATCTATAATTGCAAATCCTTTAAGATTTGTAATTTTGTTTTTTGATAATTCATTTAGACATTTTTTAAACACTTTTGCTACTGATATAGAGCAAATGGATAGTTTGATGATATCAATTCGGATCATTGATAAAGGTATTGAACCATTTAGAGGAAAAACTTTAATAGCATGGACAAGACCAGTTTCACAAAGAATATTTAATGATTGGGAAACTGTAGATGCAGGTCAAACTATGTTAGGAATTAGCAGACCTGAGTTCAAATATAGCAAAACGGCAATGTTGCCATCACTTCCTGGAGAATTATATTTAAATTTTAAATTATTAGGTGTA
>JACVJA010000357.1 GCA_015661035.1 Candidatus Calidifonticultor daggyaiensis
ATATATTATTTGTTTCGTATTTTCTCAAAGGAAGTATTTAATTAAAGTGGTACTGTTATTTTAATACGTTAACTTTTTTTATAATTCTTTTATTAAAATATGAAAATTCACAAATGTAAATTCCTGACGGCAATTTAGGCATATCTAAAGTAACTTTATGATAACCCCCTTCAAAATCAAAGAACTTTTCGTAATCTAACTTTCTGCCAATTATATCATACATTCTTAAATGTACTTTTCCATCTTGAGGTATTTGAACATTAAAACTTGTAATATTATTAAAAGGATTTGGATAATTATTTGAAATATTAAAAATAGAGGGCATTTCGGGAACTATTTCGAAAGTATGAAGAATCTTTCGTGATGAGTCGTTTAATGTTGCAATTAATTTATAGATCTTCGATGCTTTTTCTGTTTTTAAAGTGTCCACCTGAATTAAATAATCTGATTGATAATTAGCCTTGAAAGATGGTATAAATATTTTCAACAATTTGGAATTACTAGTGTCTTTATCTGAACTATAAATTTCGTATTTACTTACAAAAACTTCATTTGAAATTTTATAATAAAAGTATAAAAATTTTCCATTAAATTCATAATCAAATTTTTCCAAATATGGATAAGGTGAACTACCTTCATAAAAAAGTATATTGGAAAAACTAACTTTTCCCTCTTTATCGATGACTTTAATTCTAAAATAATTCTGGCCATAAAATTTTATTGTATCCTCTATTATCAAAGAATCATTATAGTAATTAATGAATGGATAATTTTTAATAGTCCATAATTTATAAGGACTTTTACCCATTTGAAATTGAAGTTGAAGAGGAAATTGATTTTCTTGTGGGATTTTTAAATTAATCCTTACTTTATTCATTATATTATCAATGGATACTAGGGTTATATTTGACTTGAGATTATTATTTTCAAAATTTACTTTACCATATGGATTGTAAATATATAACCCCGTATTTGTGCCTATCCATATATTGCTTTTATGGTCAATTGTTATTGCATTAATCTCGTCGGAGGTAAGAACAGAATTTTTACTATTAAACAGATAAAAATTAGTATTATCAAACATTATTAAACCCCCCAAAGTGGCAATCCAAATATTTCCTAAGTGATCTTCTTCAAAATCATTTACAATTGAAATTCCGTAATCAAGTGGTGAATAGAATGTGTACCAATTTTTCCTATCATACATTGTAAATCCATATAAAGGTGAACATGAGTTCGTTCCAAGCCAGATTCGATCTTTAGAATCTGCGAATATAATATCATAACCACAATTTGGAAGATCATTAGATGAAAAACCTAAATAAACTTCCCAATCATAACCATCGTAAACAAATACTGAACCCGTGAATTCACAAGAAGCCCAAACAATATTATTCTTATCTACAGTAATGTCAGATATAAAAGGATACGAATATTCAGGGAAACTTATTCCCATATTTTTACGATTCCAAACTTTATAAATTCCTTTTTTATAGTTGAGCTGTTGTATTATACCATTTACTGTCCAGTAATTGTAATTGCCATCAAATTCTAATTTTTTTAAGTGTATTTCAGAAGAATTTGGTAACATTTCTCCTTTCCATACATAGCTATCAATATAAAAACATATTTCATTCAGTAAACTACTCAATGGTGAAGAAATGGAATCCCATAATATCCCATCTGTTTTTATAAATCTCAAAGAAGTATTTATAGAGATTTCATCTGGTGGTGAGCAACCAATATTATTTATAATATTTGATTTTAATTTAGTCGGAATAGAGAAATGCTTCCAAGAAGATCCGTTGAATTTAAATAAACCATGATCGTTTGTGAAAAATTGATTGTTTTCGGAAAAAAAAGAATGATCATTAAAATTGCCAGGAGAATTCCATAATTCACATAAACCATATGTATAATAGATATTACATTTTTGTTTTCTTCTATACATTGAGAAATCGAACCAGAATAATTTTGTTGGGGAAGCGAAACCTATACCCCCTAACCATAATCCTCTTCGGGGGAAAGGCCAAATCTTTGTAAAATAAAAACTATGAATATCAATTAATTCAACCCATTTATTCTCAGAATACTTTAATAGTTGTCCAGTATTTGTTAATACCCATAAACTATCCTCAAAATCTTTGGTCATTGATATAATACCTTTATTAAAATCAGGAACTGTTTTTAATATACCATTATGATAAACAAAAAGTTTATTTAATGTACCTATCCATAATGTATCTTTATAATAATTAAGTGCAGTAGGTCCTATGCTCGGTGAAAAAATATTATCAGATGGTACATAAAATTTATCCCATGTTTTATTTCTAAATATTAAAAAACCACCATCATATAATTTTTTATTTTCTATGTAGCCAGAAAACGCAAAGTAAATATAATTTAAAGAATCAATCGCAATACTTGTGTAGTTTGTCTGAGGTATTTTACAATTATTCCAATCATAAATTGTAAAGTGTCCATTTGAATATTTGATTATACCATTTTTTGTAGCTATCCATAAATTTCCTATTTTATCAAGTTGAAGGTCATTAATGTAAGTATACTTTAATCCTTCATCTTCATCATAAAGGGAATAAGTATTATCTTTAACATTCCATCTTACTAAACCCACATGTGTACCAACCCAAACAATACTATCGTTTTCAGCTTCAACACATGTGGCTTGGTTCCAATCCTTAAATATAACCCAATCTCCATTATTAATATTTGTTTTAAAATCTAACTGTTTAAAAATTTTATCGCTTAGAGATATGTATTTAATTTTTAGTT
>JACVJA010000358.1 GCA_015661035.1 Candidatus Calidifonticultor daggyaiensis
AAAAAGTAGATATTGAATCAAAGAAGGAGCAAAGAAAAGAAGCTAAAATGGAACAACTTCAGCAAAAGCGTCAAAAATTAAAGAAGAAATAATATTCAATCTTTTATGATGTGATAGGATGAAGAAAAATGATATAAAAGCAATGGTAAATTCAATGTCTGTTGATGAAATTAATTCAAAAATTGCTGAACTTGAAAGAGAATTAAGTGCAGAGTATGCAATAAGGTCATCTGCAGCAGGAAAATCAAGAAACTACGGAAAAATAAGAACAATAAAGAAAACAATAGCAAGAATAAAAACATTTCTACGTCAAAAAGAGCTTTCACAAAATAAAAATTAAAATTTATGAGGGGTGAAGAAAACGGCTGAGGATATATGCCCCGTATGTGGGGTTAATAAATTAATTGGAGACATATGTTCCGGATGTGGTCTTCCAAAGGACATATGTTCATGTGCTGCAATTGAAAAAGAAACAGCACAAAAAATAAAGGTGACAATAACAAAAGCAAAATTCAAAAAACTCGTTACCATCATATCAGGAGTTGAGAAAAATTCAATTGAGAGAGTTGCTAAGCAATTAAAACAGGCTCTTGCATGTGGTGGAACAGTTAAAAATGATGAAATAATACTTCAGGGTGATCATGGAGCTAAAATAAAACAGCTCCTTGTAAAGATTGGTTATCCTGAAGAGAATATTTCAATATTAAAGAAATAATATTCATAAGTTGATAATAATATTCATAAGCTGATGTAATGATAAGATTTGAAAATAAAGGAAAGAAGAAAAAATTGAAAAACTTAAAATATCTTATCGAATACATCGGCTTGAATGTTGAAGTGATCAATAGCAGCTCACCTGAGCAGATTGGAATCAGGGGAGTTGTTGTTGATGAAACAAAAAATACTTTCAAAATTGAAAAAGAGAATGGAAAAGAGGTCATAATACCAAAAAAAGGAAGTGTCTTCCTCTTTAAAAAAGGAGAGGAAGAATTTAAAGTTGAGGGTTCAAGAATTCAATACTCTCCCGAAGAAAGGTTGAAAAAAATAAAATTTGAATAATATTTCTAGCTCAAAAGTGGTTGATCTTATGGTAGAAAAAAACTGCGGAGATGCAAAGTGTTTCATTCATGGAAATGTTAAGGTAAGAGGACAGATACTTACAGGAGTAGTGGTAAGTGCAAAGGCTAAGAAAACAGCAATTGTTGAAAGACAAAGAATGATTTATATACCAAAATATAAGAGATATGCAAGAACTCGTTCAAGATATGCTGTTCATAATCCACCTTGCATTAATGCAAAGGTTGGTGATAAAGTAAAAATAGGTGAATGCAGAAAATTAAGTAGAACAAAAACATGGACAATTATGGAAATTTTAAGTAAAGATTCTAAAGAGTAATTCTTATAGGTGAAATTATGAAAGGATTGCAATCAAAGATTCCAAAGGCATTGCCGATCGGTGCAATTATAAATTGTGATGATAACAGTGGAGCAAAGGTTGTCCAAATAATAGGAATGCTTAAAGCTCCAACAAAAAGAAGAAGAAAGCCAAGTGTAGGAATTGGAGATGTTGCAATTGTAGCAGTTAAAAAAGGTTCCCCTCAGATGATAAAAAAGGTTGAAAAGGCACTTATAATAAGACAGAAAAAGCCAATAAGAAGGCCAAATGGAATAAGAGTAATGTTTGAAGATAACGCATGCGCATTAATCGATGATTCAGGTCTTCCAAAAGGAACTGAGATAAAGGGTGTTGTTGCAAGAGAAATAGTTGATAGGTTTCCAAAGGTAGCAGGAATTGCATGGTCAATTGTTTAAAAAGGTGTTTATATGATTTCATCTAGAAAACCAAGATCTCAGAGGAAATTTAGGTATACAGCCCCTCTTCATATAAGAAAGAAATTTGTTCATGCTCATCTAAGTAAAGAATTAAGAGAAAAACTAAAGAAAAGAGCAATACAAATTAAAAAGGGAGATAAGGTTAGGGTTTTAAGAGGAAGATTTAAAGGAAAAGAAGGAAAGGTTGCAAGAGTTGATTTATCTAAATTAAAGATTTATATTGAAGGAATGACTATAAAGAAGGCAAACGGTAAAGAGAGTCTTTACCCAATTGATCCTTCAAATGTCATGATAATAGAGTTAACTGAAAGAAAGTAAAATTTTAATGGTGTGATTTTTATGGCTAAGAAAAGTGGTACAAAACATTTGAAAAGATTAGCAATGCCAAAGTTTTTCGGCTTGCCTAGAAAGAGTTCTACATGGGTTATGAAACCTCTGCCAGGTAAACATAAGAAATCAATGGCTTTACCTCTAGCTCATGCTATAATACTTTTAGGTTTTGCAAAAACAGCAAAAGAGGCAAAGAAGGTTCTTAATACAAGAATGGTAAAGATAGATGGAAAGGTTGTGACAGAACCAAAGCAAGGAGTTGGACTAATGGATGTTTTAACAATCGGAGAAGAAAATTGGAGAGTTCTTATTGATAATAAAGGAAAAATAAAATTTGAGAAGACTTCAAATCCAACAGTTAAGTTGTGTAAGGTGGTTGGAAAATCAAGAGTTAAAGGAGGAAAAATTCAACTTCATCTTCATGATGGAAGAAATATACTTGATTTCGATGCAAAGGTTGGAGATACAGTCGAGATTTCACTTCCCGATGGAAAGCCAATCGGAAAAATTGAATTTAAAGAATCATCATTGTGCTTTATCATAGGAGGAAAGAAAGTTGGAAACATATTGAAAGTAAAAGAAATAATAAAGGGTTCAGCTACAAGAAACAGCGAAGTCCATG
>JACVJA010000359.1 GCA_015661035.1 Candidatus Calidifonticultor daggyaiensis
ATTATAAATAATAAATTTAAATTTTAATTAAAAGTATGAATAATTTAATATTATCTGATATAATCAATTTTGAATATTCTGTTCTTGAAGAGGAAAAAAAACAGGGCAAATATATTTTACGAGGAATATTTCAAAAACTAGATACATTAAATGAAAATAAGAGAATATACCCAGCAAGAATTTTCGAAAGAGAAATTCAAAGATTGCAAGATATTATTAAAGAAAGAAGAATGATTGGTGAATTAGATCATCCTACAACTAAAAAAATTAACTTAGATAGGGCTTCACATATTATAACTAGTCTTAAAATAGAAGGAAAAAATGTATTGGGTGAGGCGGAAATATTATTGGGTATGCCTTATGGAAATATGCTTAAAGCATTAGTAGATAATAATGTTAAACTTGGAATTAGTTCACGAGGAGAAGGAGAACTAATACAACAACCTGATGGAAGTTTTTTAGTAAAAGAAAATTATGAACTAATTACTTTTGATATAGTTCATTTTCCCTCAACTCCAGGCGCTTTTCCTCAATTTATAAAAGAAGAAAAAGAAAATAATAATAGTGAAAGAAAAATTAAGGTTTATTTCTCTTTGGGAAGTTTAATAGATACTATTTTAAAAAATAATTAAAATAGATTTTTATTTGTTTTTAGGAATTAAAAAGTTTTATATTATTCTCTTCTAATTTTTTTTATTAAAGAAGATATTATTTCTGACAAATGTAAAATTTTATATGCATTAGAATTTCCTCTAGGGGTATATTCTCTTTCTATTTTAAAAAGAGTTTTCATATCGGTTTTATATAAAATAATAAAAGGACTATTTCCAACCATATTTTTAATAACATTATTTTTTAAAATATGTAAAAATTCATTAAAAGTTTCTAAACATTGTTCAATTAAAATTTTTAATTTCTGCAACTGTTCATCTTCAGAAAAAATATAATCACTATCTTGAATAGTCTGTCTTAAAAGCATATATCTATTTAAAATTACCATTATATAACTATATAAAATTTTATAATATCCAAATTCTAAAGTGTTAAAAAAGTATAATGGGGATTCAATCTTTCCATTTATATCTTTATCTTTTATTGTTTCATCTTTAAATACTTCAATAACTTGTGGAATTACAATATATAATTGAATTGCATTAAAATATAAAACTTTTTCTGTCTTTATATCATCAAAATGAGAAGATATAAAATTTGAAAATATTGATACAATATTATCTATATAATTTTTAAGTATTTCTTTATATTTCTTCCAATCAAAATATACTATTTCTTTTTTAAGAAAATCAACACTAGTTTGAATAGGATGATATGAGCCAGGCACAATTAAATTTCTTCTAGCAAATGTAGAATAGTTTTTAATTTCTATAAAATTTTTAAGTTCATTAAATATTAAATTATCAATTGCCTCATCATCTAAGGATGAAATTAAATTCTTGAAAAGATTAAATGAACCTTCCAAAAATTTTAATTCATTAAAAACGGCATTATTTAAAAGTTCTAAAAATTGATCTATCTCTTCTACAACTTTTTCCATATGATTGGGATATTTTGATAACCATTGGGGAGTGCTAACATCAACAATATTTAAATAATAACGTTGAAATTCATCTGTCCAATATTTAAAATATTTTTCATCAGTAATATATTTTTTAACAAATCCAGTATCATAATATTTAGACTTATTTTCTAATATTTTTTCTTTAGTTGAAGAAAATTCTTTTAAAAAAAGACTATAAGCATCTTTAAGAGTTTGTTTATATTCATCTAAATTTAAATTTAAAATTGCTTTTTCATAATATTCTAATATATTAAAACGCTCATAAATTTTTGTATATATATTTTCATTATTATTAAAAGTAGGGTCTCTATTGATAAGAAATTCGTTTAATATTTGTCTTAATGTTTTCATATTTTTTCTCCAATTTAAACTTTATTTTTTAACTTTTTATATTTATTTTTTTAGAAAATATTTGACTTTTATTTGGAAATGAATATATTTTGGATAAGAGAGAGAAATTATACTTGAATTTTGTTTCTTTTCTTTCTCTGGTTTAAGGAGGAATCTATCTTCTTCTTCTTTCAAAAAGACTTTTTAAATTAAATTTATAAATTTAAAATAAATCTGGAAAAATATATTTAATTATGATTAAATAATATTTCTTTTTTTAATATTTATTTTAAATTTGAAATTTCTGTTTTAATTTTATTTATTGTTAATAATTCATTATCCCGATATTGTATAGTTTGATCTACTTGATTATATATTTTTTGAACAATATAACTATTATTAAACATATTATTTATTATATAGTTAATATAAGATTTTAAACTTAAAATTTGTTCTTTTATAACAATACTAAATCTTTTTTTTAAATCTATATTAGAATTTAGTTCAATATTTCTTATTAAAATTGTAATATTATCTTTCAATTTAATATTATCATTATTTTTTTCATATAAGAAAAGAATACAATTATATAAAAAATTATATATAGTAGCAGCTATTAAACTAAGCAATTCTAATATATCTCCATTAGTTATATTTTGAAAGAAATATATAAAACCTGAATTTTTAAAAGAGGGATTATTTAAAATAAAATTTAAATTATCAATGGAATATTTAAAATTTTGAAATTCATCAGAAAGAAATTCATTAATCTCTGTCAATCTATCTATTAAATTTAAAATTTCATTACTAATATTTAATTTTTCATTTGTTATTATATCATATATATTTGGAATACTTTTTCTCATTTGACTTAAGTT
>JACVJA010000360.1 GCA_015661035.1 Candidatus Calidifonticultor daggyaiensis
CTTAACACAAGTCCGGCGAATTATTCTTTAAGTGCAATGATGGTTATTATTATATGGGCTGCATTTGGTTTGAACCTTGTTATTGAATTTGTAAATATAACTTTTAATAAGCTCACTTTTAAATTAATTTCTTATGAGTTATTGAAAATTCCATCACAAAAGATTTTGCAAAATTCAGCACAAAATTCATTAACAGTTTTAAAAAACATTTTTATTGCAGTATTTTTAATATTATTCTTAGCATTGCCAACAATACTTGCTGCAAACAACTACAAATATGCTGATAACTCTAAGCCGGCTGAAATTTATCAGTTTTGGAATAAAATTTATAATTACATAGAAAATAACTCTGTTTTATATGTATCCTCTTCTTCTGCAAATGTAGGGCAATTTATAAATCTTTATGAAAGACAGGATAAAAATATAACTTTTATTACAAACAAGGACAAAGATTATACAATAGAAAATGTTAAGAAAAATTTGTCTGAAGGGAAAAAAGTTTATTTTATTGGAATGGAAAAAGAATTAATTGAAGCTTTTAATGTTAAAAAAATTTTTGGCTACAAGTGGGAAAGAACAGATGAATATATTGTATTTTATAATTATGCTGGTGAAAAACGAATAATAAAAATTAACTCTTATATTAATAAAAACCAATACAAGTTTGGTGATAAAATTTCTATAAAATATGAAATGATAAATGACTATAACATAGATTTAACAATTACATCTTTAGAACTTGATTTTTCTAAAAACTTAAAATTTTTAAATGTCAGTTCTGAAGGAGATATAAAGTTAGAACCGTCACTATCCAGAGGAAAGTATATGTGGGTAAAAAACTTTAATTTGCTTGCAAATAATAAATTAAGCCTAATAGTTACACTGCAAGCCGCTAAACCTGGAGAAGCTGAAATTAACTTTAAAATCACCTCTCAAGATTATTATTTTGAAGCTGAAAAAATTAAATTAAAAATTACTGATTAAATAAATTACTCATTAAATAAATTAATTAAAATTTATTTTTAAATCATCAGCATTTATATATCCGCCGTAAGCCGTAATTCTAAACTTAATAATTTTATCTATGTTGGGATTTTTATCGTCAAAATTATTATTTTGATTATTTTTATTACCTTTTGAAGAATTTAATATTAGCTTAAGTATAATATTTATTTCTTCTCCTGATTTTATATAATATTCAGAATTTTTAGCGTTTTCATCTGAGCTTTGACTCTGCTCGTTCGTAGTTTGCCAGTTGTTAGTTTTTCCATTCTGGCTTTGCTTGTCCTGGTTCTGCTTGTCCTGGTTCTGCTTGTCCTGGTTCTGCTTGTACTGGTTCTGCGTATTCTGGCTTTTTTCGTTCTGTTCTTGATTACTATCCTCCGCTTGCACAGGATTTACCCATATAAATACTCCATCTTTATAACCTGGAAATTTATTAATTGACCCGCTGTCCAAAACACCCACAAGATTAATCCCATCTCCAAGCTCAAGCTCAATTGAAGAAATATCTAAATCTATAATATCATTATTTTTAATTTTATATTCTAAATAATAATCTTCCCCTGATTTTTTAGAATCAAAATTTTCTAAATTAAAATTAATAGGCTCATTAGGATTGATGGGTAAATTGGGAATTATTTTATTAAAATTTTTATCATAAAAAACACTTGAAATATTTACATCAAACAATTCAAGGTAACCAGCATAAATTTGAGGTGAAATTAAACTGTTAAATTCAACCCTTTTAATACTTTTTAAATTAATTGAACTAATCTTTTCAATTCCACCAGAATACTTAACCGCTCCCCTGTAGCCTAGCTCATCTAAATATTTTAACTTTTCTGGAGAATCATTGTCATACGGCCATGCAAAAAATAAGACTTTTGTCGCAAGGTGATCTTCTATATCTTTTTTAGATTTTATAAGCTCACTTTTAAACTCCTCATCATCAGCCAAACCTAAGTGAATATGATTTGCAGAGTGAGATAAAAACTCACACCCATAATCAGCCATTTCTTTAACCTCAGGCCAAATAAGCATAGGTCTTATAGGTACATTTCTATCTGAATCAAAATAATTTGTGAGCCTTTGATTATCTGTTTCTTTTATGCTATCAGTAACTAGAAAAATTGTCATCTTGTAATTATACTTTTTTAAAACCTCAAAGGCATTAGTATATAAATCCTGGTAACCATCATCAGAGGTAATTATTACACTTTTTTGTGGTAAAACCCTACCGTAATCAATATGATCAAGCAAATCTTTAAAAGTTATTGTTTCAAAACCAAATTGTTTTAATGTTTTGCATAAAAAATCAAAATAATAGGTAGAAAGCTCAATAGGTATTTCAATCTCATCTTCAATTGCATGAAGACCTATTATTGGAATCTCGTCTCTAGTATAAGGAGAAATACCTAAAATCTTAAAATTAAGATATTCACTTATAAACAAACTCATTGATTGGGCATTTGAGCTGCCTTCAGATTTTAAATTATCAGCAGTACTATTTTGATTTGCTGTATTTATATTTTGATTTGTAGTATTTATATCGACTGAATTTATTGAAAAATAAATTTGCTCAAATCTATCTTCAATTATTGGGCTTAAAACTTTTAACGGTATATATACATATTTATTTTCATTTGGATTTATAGAATCTACTATAAAGCTATAGGCTTTAACACCACTATTATTAGTTTTATCAAGGCTGTTTAATTCATTATTTGCTAAGATTTTTTTTGTTGGTATTGTTAATTTTAAATTACTTAAATCAATT
>JACVJA010000361.1 GCA_015661035.1 Candidatus Calidifonticultor daggyaiensis
ATAGTTCCCTTAAAAGAATTAAGAATACTTACACTAATGTCATTAAAAAATAAATTGTATTTCCCAGAAAATTTTGTACTATTTAATTTTATCTTAATATCTTCACTGTTTAATGGTTCAGCATCTCCTGAGACTAAAGTTGCACTTTCTTTTATTTTATCAATCTTATCTTCAGTGAATTGACTTTTTTTAATATTAGAACACCCCTTGAGTTCTTTATTATTTTTACCTAAAACTTTAGAATCTTCAAAGTCCAATAAGTTTAAATTGTCTTTTAAACTCTCAAAATACCTCTTTTTTACATTATTAAGTTTTACTATAAGACTTTTAAATTCCAGCAAGCTAAATAAATTCTCTAATCTTTGAAAATCAATAATCCACTTACTCTCTAAAATAGTTTTATCAAAATTTAAATCAAAATCTGTTTTTAAAGTTGCAAGCTCCAAGCTTTTAATAACTAAAGGTTTATTAACAATTAAAACATTTTTTAATTTATCATTGTCTAATACATTAATTTTTTCATATAGATTATCAATAGTTTGGTAATTGGAAATTAGATATTGAGCTGTTTTAAACCCTATTCCAGGTGCACCAGGAATATTATCAGAAGAATCCCCCATCAAAGCTAATAAATCTTTAATATTTTCAGGTTTTACACCAAATTCCTGATAAACCTTTTCAGGACTATATAAAACAGTATTAGTAATTCCTTTTTTCAACGAAATAACAAAAATTTTATTTGAAACAAGCTGTAATATATCTTTATCACTTGAAGTTATTAAGATTTTTTCAAAACTATCTTTACACCTTTTAACAAGTCCAGCTATTATATCATCTGCTTCAAACCCTTCAACTTCCAATAAGCTAATATTAAATGCGCTTAAAATTTCTTTAATCAGTTTTATCTGCTCAGTTAATTCATCTGGCATTTTTTTCCTAGTCGCCTTATATTCTTCAAAAACTGTGTGCCTAATAGTTGGACCTTTGCTATCAAATGCACAAATTAATAGATCCGGCTGATATTCTTCTACTATTTTTAATAGCATAGATGTAAAACCAAAAACAGCATTTGTTTGGACACCAGTAGAAGTAGCTATTGTCTTAGGTAGAGCATAGTAGGCTCTATATGCTAAGTTATTCCCATCTATTAAGACTAAAGTGCTTTTTTTTGTATCATATTTATTATTTTTGTTTCCTGTATTTTCTTTATTAGACAAAAGATTTGACATATAAATATCTTATTAATATATATAAAATATTACAAATTTTTTTAAATTCTAATTTTAAATTTTAATAAGTGTAAATTATAAAATTTAAAATGTTTTTATCTTTTTAGCATTCTTTTTACAATTACCTTATTAATTTACAATTACCTTATTAAATATCTTTTTAAAACTTGGTTAAATTTAATTTTAGTTTAATTTTGTACAAAAATTATTTATTTTAATATTTCAAAAAAATTCAAAATTTTTTAAAATAACAATTAAACTATAAATTTACTTTAATGAACGTATTTTTTTAGTTTATTTTGCCGAAGTGGCGGAATTGGCAGACGCGCTGGACTCAAAATCCAGTGGACCGCAAGGTTCGTGTCGGTTCGACCCCGACCTTCGGCACCACTTAAACTATAAAATATATAAAAATATAAAAATATTTAAAGCAGATATTATTTTTAAGATAATATATGAGCCAGCTGAAAAAGTTCCTTGCTTATATCTTTTCTATTGTTTATTATAAATTCTATTGGAACTGAAACAATTTTTTTGCCTTGAATTGCTGTCATACAATCACTTTCACCCTTTAAAAGCAAATCAACAGATTTTTTTCCAAATTGTGCTGCAAGCAGCCTATCAAGTGCAGATGGAAAACCACCACGCTGAATATGGCCTAATACTGAAACTCTAACTTCATGCCCAACCAAAAGCTTTATAGAAGCAGCAACATCACTTGCTTTTGCAGCACCTTCTGCAACTATTATCAATGTATGTCTTTTACCCTTTCTATGATTTCTTATTGAATTAGCAATTTTTACTAAATCAACTTCAATTTCAGGAATTAATATATAATCAGCCGCACAAGCTAATCCAGCATTTATAGCAATCAAGCCTGAATTTTTGCCCATTACTTCTATTACAAATAGCCTGTCATGAGAAAAAGCTGTATCACGGATTTTAGATAAAAGGCTTATTATTACATTTAACGCAGTATCAAAACCTATACTATAATCTGTACCTGCTATGTCATTATCAATAGTAGCTGGAATACCGACCGCTCGAACTCCCCGTGCATGGAGATCGTGAACACCTCTAAGTGAACCATCTCCACCAATAACTATTAGTCCATCTATTTGATGTTTCTTTAAATTATCAATTGCTTTTGCCATTCCTTCTTCTGTTTTAAATTCTTGTGAGCGAGCAGAATATAAAATAGTTCCACCCCTATCAATAATACCTCCAACATTTTCTTCTGTTAAAATAGTAAAATTATCTTTTATTAATCCTTTAAAACCTTCATAAAAGCCAATAACTTCAAGAGATTTATATCGAGCATACCTAGTTACTGCTCTAATAGTAGCATTCATTCCACTAGCATCACCGCCGCTAGTAAGCACGGCAATTTTTTTAATACTCTCTAGCATAATACTCCTTTAAAAAATACTATTAAAAATACTAATTTTCAGCTTAAATAAATTATTCAAACTTCATTTCCTTCTTTTAATTAATTCATTAGATATATCTTCAAAAGTTATCTTTTTTTCAACCATTAAA
>JACVJA010000362.1 GCA_015661035.1 Candidatus Calidifonticultor daggyaiensis
TATTAAAGAGGGGAATTTTTTATTTTTATTCTTATTCTTATTCTTATTCTTATTTCTTTTCTCCCCCTTTGCAAAGGGGGATTAAGGGGGATTTGCTTACCTTTCTTTTTAAATATAGTGCAACCACATGGGGTTGCCCCTACAGAAATTATTTTCTCTTTCCTTCTCCTATCTCCCCAATTCTCATCCCGAATTTTTATATGCAGGACTTACACTTGTCGCATAACAGTCTGACCCCAAACTTAACATCACTGCGCTGGGTAACCCATACGCTGATACTTTTATGCTATTTCAGAATACAACTTCCCATCCTTAAATATTTTTAAACCTGAAATTTTAATCCAGTTTTCATTTACAGTTAATGGTTCTGTCGCAATTATAACTGCCTCTTCATCCGGATCTTTTATTTCAGATAAATTCACTTCATATTGATCATCTTTCAATCTGACAGATTCAAACGGAGATTTTCTTTGAACATAATATAAACTATCATCACCATAAGCATAAAGCATCTTACCATCAGACATTAAGAAATTAAACTTTCCATATTTTTTTATTTTATCTGCCTCATTTTTAATAATTTGTATTTCTTCTGATGGATTTAATTTTATTTTTTCAAGCAGATAACAAAACGCATATTCGGAATCTGTGTCTCCTTCTGGTTTTAAATTAACAAGAAAGAAATTTTTATCATTTTTAACATCTTTAACAGTCCCATTATGTGCAAAAACCCGGTTTTCTATTATAAAAGGATGGGTGTTTTTATGAATCTTTTCTCCACAGGATGCGAGTCGGACATGTCCGATAATTATTTTGCTTTTAAATCTGAATTTCTCTTGTGTAATATCTTCGTTTTTCAAAGAGTAAGGCTCTTTTATAATCTTCCAATCATTGTTTTCAAGAAAAGCAAAACCCCAACCATGATGATTGGATTCCCCTCTATGTTTAAATTCTCTTAAAGAGAAATTAATATTAACATTCTTATTAGATGACACCCCTAACAATTGACACATAATTATTTATTTCCTCCTTCTACAATTTTTATTTCTTCTTCGGTTAAGCCGTAAAGTTTGTAAACCATCTGGTCAATCCGGCGTTCGTATTCTTTGACTTTCGCCTGCTTTTTCGGATTATCAAGGTAATCCTTATCTTTGGTTATTGCAAGAATTTTATTTACAAGGGCAATGAAGGGTTTTTGTTGTTGCTCAGAAATTTTAGGAATTGGAAGTTGCTCTAAAAAAACTTTCTTATATCTATAACCCTCTTCACCCAAACCCCCACCAGCATAAAATTGTTTAAAGAAAAATGTTACCGACGTTGAATTCAAAATAGAAAAAAGATACTTTAAATTTTGTCCTGTCATTAAAAATGTTGTAGCTTCACAATAAAACTTTTTAATGTCATAAGCAAAACTTGGTTCTCTAACTATTTCCTGCCACACAATTTTTTCTTTTTCAAATTCAGGGTAGTAATCGCAATCTCTTAATTCCCACCAATAATCACCTTGGTCATCTCTTTTCATTAGTCCTTTGCCTTTTCCTTTGAAATTTTTAAATGTTATAAGATGTTCATAAACTGCGCGATATTTTTTTTTAAAAAATTCTTCTGGCTTCATTTTTCCACGATTTTTATTAGTCCAGCCAGATTCAATTTTAATCACCCATAACCCTGCCCATTTATAATAATATTTACCAACATCACGACCTCTTAAAATTGGTTTAATAATCTTCTCTGTGCTTTTTCTTTCTTCTTCATCTTTGCAGTTTCTTAAAATCTCGCTTCTTTTTTTATTATCAATTATAAATGCTTCGTTGAAACCTGTTTTTATTCCAAAACAAATTCTTACATCCCAATTTTTTAGCGGTGTTCCTATTTTTTCTATCTTTGCTTTAAGATTCATTACTATTTCATCTGCGAATGTAAAGCAATTGATATCCAAATCAGATTGTTTCACTTTAAGATTATGAATTTGAAAATAATCACTAATATCCGTTTCTATCGTAAAATCCTGCTGGATATTAAGAATATTTATCGTATTATCAGCAGGTCTTGTTTTCTGAAAAAGAAGAATATTTGTATCTACCGTAGCATCAAAGACCTTATATCCATTAAAGTCAATTATTTGTTTCAAAGCAGTTTTTTCTTTAAAGAATTTTCTCAATTTTTCACCATATTTAGCGCGCATCCATTTATTGCTGGAGATAAAACAAGAAAATCCACTTTGTTTTAGTATCTGGTAACTTTTTTCATAAAAATAAGTATAAAGATCTGATGTGGAGTTATAAACTTCATATCCTTCTTTTTGTAAAAAAGGTTTTTGGTCTTTTATTTCTTCTTGTCTAACATACGGCGGGTTGCCAATAACAATATCAAATCCATCTTTTACCCCAAACATCCACTCAGGGTCAAACCAATCTACTGAAGCATTTTGGTCATAAAGGTCATAACTGGCAATTTTCCTGGCAATTCTAACAATATAGTCGCCTTCAATTTTGTCTTGAACAATTTTTAGTTTTTTTTCAAGGTTTTTTATCTGTTTTTTTATGTTTTTGATTTTATCTTTCTTTTTATCAGTTTTAATCTGGTCTGCCTCTCCAAAAATGTTCTTCTGTTCTACTATTTCAATATTCTCTGGTTCTTGAATAATTTTTTGTAATTTTAATTCTTCTTCGTTAATTAATTTTTTAATTTGATTTATTTCTTTTTGTTTTTCTTCAAATAAATGGTCTTTTATCATTTCAGAAAGCTTTTGCCTCAAAATTT
>JACVJA010000363.1 GCA_015661035.1 Candidatus Calidifonticultor daggyaiensis
ATTTTAATTGTCTGCTGTTCAGAAAGAAAAAGTTTGGTTACTCATTATATTGCTGAAAAAATGATTCAAGTCCCCTTTCATATTATAGATATTGCAATAGCTTCAGAGCATATTGTTCTTGAAGCTGAAGAACTTGGCCTTTCATCATGCTGGATAGGCTGGTTTGATTCAAAAAAAATAGCTAAAATTCTTGGTATTCCAAAAAACTGGGGAATTATTTCAATTTTAGCTGTAGGATATAAAGATGATAGTTACATTCCAAGGGAACGCAAACTATTGCCATTAAATAAAATATTAAATATTAAATATTAAATATTAATTGCTATTATTTTAATTTAAAAAAATTTTTCATATTAATATTTGAAAACACCTTTAAATATTAAAGGATACATTAGGCTTATTCTCAAGATGAAATTCCACCGCCTCCACCCTCGTTGGATTTTCCACTTTTCCACCCTGTCCTCCCTTCGATTGAAATACTATTAGGAGGATTTAATATTTTTTTCTCCAACTCGCAAATACTACTAAAAATACAATATCTGTCTGCTCTAAAAATTAGTCTATCCTGTGGGATTAAGCTTTCTAATTTTTTCCCATCAATACTTTTTTCAGGCGGACAAAAGCGTTTATTAGGTCGACAAGCTATTTTGCCGAGTCTAAATATGAGGTAATCCATTGACGCTGGTGTTGGAGGTCTATGGTTATTAAAAATCTTACCCCAATCTTCCCACACCTTTCTCCAGGCTTGGCGGTTTAACTTATCAACCATTGAGTATTGATAACAAAAGATATCTAAGAAACTGGAAAGTAATGGTATACGGAATTGAAGTATTCCCGTTCTCAAAGCTATCCTCATTGTATTCTTATCACTCATAACATCTAAGTTTTCAGTGTTGGTTTTGTATTTCCACACGCCTAAATCAGCCATGTCTCTTAGAAACATGTGCGCTTTTTTAATTGAAAAACCATACCGTTCTTCATTCGTAAGTGCATTAACAATCTCAACCACATCTCCATTGTGAGTCTCATTGATTTTGTACGCAGATGAGCTGTACTTTTCCACAAGAAATTTTGCTGAATTTAACATCCATGGCTTACGTTTATCTCGTTGAGACTGTGCGCCAAGAAAATTAAGAAACTCATCCACCAACAAATCATTATCTTTTATTTTCTTAGGGTCAAAACAATTAGGATGCCTTTTATAAAATTCAAAGGGATTGCTTCGCGCGTGAACATCAATATTGAAATCCTGAATTGCGGTAAAAAATCTTACATTAGCAATTTCCTCCTTAGTCAAGTCAAGGGTATCCAATTGGACTCTAAAAGTATTAATCTTATAGATATTTTCCAAAACATTGGCTACTGCCAAACATTCACCGTTTGGATTGATTTTTGGAAGCAAAACTACCTCATGATATTCCTCCCAATATTTGTGAAATTCAGATATATAACTTGAAGGTAAACTCAATTTTTTCTGATAAAAAAAACTGTTAATCTCATTTAAGATATTGGCAGCCAGTTTATATTCGTCTTCACCTCTAAATATTTCAGTATTAAATTTTACACCACAGTATTTAGAAAGTTTTTCAAGAAAATTGAGAAAACTAGACATATTTATCTTTATCGATTTTTTTCAAAAACAAGTAAATATTGGTGCGTTATATCCAAGTACTTTAAAGAATTATCAATGTTTGGACTTCGCTTATCCTCAGCAACAATTACAATTTCCTTAAGCCATAAATTATCAAGTATTAGCATGTCTATCAATCTTTTAGCAATAGGTTCTAGGTATTTATCTATCCGCACGTCTTTGGCTTGAATTACCATAAATCCACCTTTAATTATATTAGGCAACTCACTAATTATAATTTTTTCTATCTTCTTTAAATAATACTCAATGTTTGAGCGAGAAAGGTTATTACTTAAATATGAAGACTTGATAAAAAGTAAATCCTTGCATTTTTGTATTTTTCTTTCAGTAAAATTCTTATCATTCTCTAAATGAGAATCAAAGTTTATAATTGAATAGTCTCTACCATTTGAATACCTGTCAATTACATTTTTATTTAATCGTTCTTCAAAGTCTTCCTTTGGAAAAATCCATACTGTTGTTGTTTCGAATTTATCTAATTTCCTAACTAATTGCGATTTCTCTAAGATTGTAACAGGCAAACTGCTGTCTATTCCTTTTTCTCCAACAACCAAAGGAATTTTTGTTTTAGGTTTTTCAAAAATTGGTAAATACTCATGAGCTAAAAGAAGAAAATTATATTTTATGCTGTTGGCATACCAAAATCCCGTAGTCTTACAATTATGTTGCCGTTTGATAACCAGTTCTCTCAACTTAAAACCAGCTTGTAGGGGACCAATTGCCCCTGTATTCCCCACTATGAGTTGCCCAATTGCCCCTTTGTTTAAAACTCCAGACTGTAGTTTGTTCTTCTTTAAAATCTTTTGGATGAAGCCTTTTTACTTTTTTTGAAGTTTCTAAAGCATTAATATTAAGACCTTGTGTTTTAGTGATTAAGCGTTCAATATATCTAAATGTAACACCATATTTCTGACCAATTTCTAAATCAGGGGTTCCCTTTGCTTTTTCCTTCAAGATTGCTTCCTGAAGTTCTTTTTCAGTCTTAAAATTTATCTTTTGATTTGTCATTGTGTCTCCTTTTTATTAAGTCCACCATTTTCGGCTAACGGCATTATTATAAAAGAAGTTCCACTTAAGGTAAAATTTTGATGAGATTTCATAATTCCC
>JACVJA010000364.1 GCA_015661035.1 Candidatus Calidifonticultor daggyaiensis
AAGCGGAGACTATGTTTTAATATCAAACTTTGATGTTGTATATGACAAAATTGCAATTGAAGAATTAGTAGACAGCATTTATAAATTAGATAGCAACTATGTAGGTTTAGCTCCGAAAATTAAACTTTTTTACCAGAAAGAATATATAGAAAGTGTGGGTATCTATATTGACAATAATTTTTATCTCGGGTATAACGGTATAGGCCAATTAGACTTAGACCAATATAACAAACCTGAAGACGTATTTGGAGTTTCCTTTACCTCTGCATTTTTAAAAAATGACTATCTTTGCCAAAATGTATTAGGCAAAATTGAAAAACCAATTGATGGGAACTTTTTTTTATTTTATGAAGATATTGATTTTTGTTATAGAGCAAATTTGCTTGGCTATAAATTTAAATCATGCCCAACTGCAGTCTGCTATCATAAATATGCTTACAGCTTTAGAGATGAAGCAACTGCATTTGTAAGAAAATATTATTGGCAAAAGTTAAATGTTATGAAGCTTGTTTATAAAAATGCTGAAACTTCTAATATGAAAAGGGTTATAAAAAATGAGCTTTCAATCCAAAGGCAAAACTTAAAAGATAGAAACTTAAAAAATGTAGCTAAAAAAATAATTAAAGATTTTAAAAAAAGCACAGGATACTTAAAAAAATTAAGACCATACATTCAAATAACAAGACAAGTTCCAGATAGTGAAATAATAAAGTATTCATGGGGTGAAACTAACTTTTTTGACATAGTTAAAAATGAACCAGTATACTGCATTCCAAATTTAATACTAACTTATAAAAGGCTTTTTATAATTACAGGTAATAGAAAATATGAAGAATACATAAATTACCTTAATTCCTTAAATGATATAAGACTAAGAATTCAGCCACAGTATTTAAGAAAATTCCTTCATGCAAAGCTTGAATATGAACCAAAGCCAATTCACGAATTTATAGATAGAATAAGCTAAATTTAGGATAAATTAAATTTAGGATAAATTAAATGCAGAATAGATTAAATGATAGATACGCTAAATATAAGATAACTAAATATATTCATAAGCCAAATAATTTATAACGCTAAAAATATACATCTAAGTTTTTAAGGCTTAATATTTAAGGATAGATGTTTAAGATTAAATATAAAAATAAGATAAACATATAATAAAAATATAAAAAAGATTTGAAGATAGGAATAGACATCTCAACTATATTAAACCACGGAAAAGATATAGGCTCAGGCCGATATATTTATAACCTTGTAAAAAACTTAATTTTATTAAGCAAAAAAAATAAAAGCAATGATGAATTTATACTAACCGGAAGATATACAACTGATGATTACATTGGGATAGCAAATGAGTTAATAAGCACAATTAATAACTCAACTAATCTAAGTAATCCAAATGATCCAAGTGATAGATCATCTAAAAATATTGTTTCAACAAAGCTTTTTAAAACCACCCCAAAAAAACTTAAAATATGGAACAAACTAAGATTTCCTCCTATAGAATTTTTAGGTTTTAAAGCCGACTTAATTCATTTTCCTGATTTTTTAATGGTACCAACTTTAAATAAAAATACAGTTTTAACAATTAATGATTTAGCTTTTATAAGATACCCAGAATTTAATTTCGACTGGTTCATAAAAAAATATACAAAAGAAGTAAAAAGAAATGCTTATATTGCAAAAAAAATAATAGCAATTTCTGGAAGCACCAAAAATGATATTGTTAATTTTTTAAACATTGATGCAAATAAAGTATGCGTTACGCACCTTGCAGCAGATGATACTTTTAAAAAATTAAGCAAAAGTGAAGTTGACAAAAGCGTACTTGAAAAATACAAAATTTCAAAAAAATTTATATTATCAGTTGGGACAATCGAGCCAAGGAAAAACTATCCTAAATTAATTAAAGCTTTTAATATAATAAAAGAAACACTAAAAGACAAGCAGGATTATATGCTTGTTATTGCTGGCAGAATTGGCTGGAAAAGTGAAGAAACTTTTGAAGAATTTAATAAGAGCCCTTATAAAGATGATATTATTTTTACTAAAAGGGTTTCAGATTATGAACTTTTAAACCTATATAATCTAGCAGAAGTTTTTGTTTATCCATCAATATTTGAAGGTTTTGGACTTCCAATAGTTGAAGCTTTTGCTTGCGGATGTGCAGTGCTTGCTTCAAACAGCTCTTCTATTCCAGAACTTTTTAATCTTAAATTAAATAAGAACAAAGAATTAAATGAATTTAAAAAATTAAAACAAAATCAATCTATAAAAATAAGCACTAAAAATATTAACTTTTCTAACTTGTCCTCTCCTAATGAAAATAATAAATCTTATAACCAACAAGCTTTTTGTCTGTTTAACCCAAATAATGAAGATGAAATTGCCCAAAAGATTTTAGATGTGTTAATAAATGAGAAATTAAAAAGTATTCTTAAAGAAAATTCCACAGTGCTTGCAAAAAACTTTAACTGGCAAAATACAGCACTTAATACCTTAAAAGTTTATTATGAAATATAATAAATGATTTACCAGTAAAATAAGAAATCCCCCACATTCTAGTTAAAATAATATTATAAAGCCTATTATAAACTACAAAATATTATAAAAACTAAACCAAAAAGCTAAAGATATATTAATTTTAATGTAGATATCTAAAAGCATACCTTAATAATTTTTGAAATTATTAGTTTGATAAAAATTTTATATTTAATATTTCTAATAAATAATAAATATTTATCATCTTGCA
>JACVJA010000365.1 GCA_015661035.1 Candidatus Calidifonticultor daggyaiensis
ATTTTTCTTGAAGATTAAGACCTTCTTTAATAGCATCTGATCCTATTAAAATTTTAACTTCTCCTTTATTAAACCTTGCCTGTATTTCATAACGATCATCAATTGGTGTCTCTCCTGAAATAAAATCAATTTCATCGGGTGATATTTTCTTTTCTTTAACTAAATATTCCTTAAGTAAAGGATAATATTCTATTCCTTCATTCATATAAATTATTTGTGTTATATCCCCTCTTGTTCTTCTATTCTCTGCTACCATCTCCATTGTTAGTTTTATTTTCGGTGATGTTTCAACAAATGACTTGTAGGTTAAAGGTGGAAGATTAAGTTTATTGGCATTTCTTGATAAATAGGGCGAGAGGGTAATATTGCGAAGTTCTGATATTGCTTTAATTATCCCCGCCTCTTCTTCCTTAAAAATCTTTTGAGCTTCTTTAGTTAATATAGCTTGCTCTTTTGATTGACTTAAAGTATAAATTTTTTTACTTTTATTTGGTCTTTGAATATCTATCTCGTCTCCTATCTTGAAGTTAATATATTTAGTCACCAATTGTTGTAATTGAGGCAAATTTACATACTTTTCAATAACATCCTCTTCTACCACTTGTTGATTAGCTTTTACAACGAAAGTTGGTTTCAAATCCATAAACCAAGACATAAAATCATTTACATTCTTTAATCCTATTTTTTCAAGCTCTTTTTTACCAAATAAAGAGAGAATTGAGTAAATTTCAAGCGGTCTATTAGAAAAAGGAGTTGCTGATAATCCAATTACACCACGCCCATTGTTTTTATCTAATATATATTGAGAGAGAAGATATGCTTTTACTCCTCTTGCCGATGAAGTCCCTTGAACATTCCTATACTCATTTGCTTTTCCTTTCTCAATCTTCGCACCAGTAAAGATGTTTTTGAAATTGTGAACCTCATCAAAAACAACTAAATCAAAACCTAAATCTTCAAAGAACAAATTTCCCGCTACTCCTCTTGCTGATTTTCCAACCATTTCTCCTACTTTCTCTTCTTCTTTTGCTTTTTCTCTTTTTGTCTCGGCTTTTGTTATTACATCTGTAGTATCAACAATAAATTTGGCATAAGTTTCTGGTCTAAATCCCAGCCTCATCATTCCGTTATAAGTTATTAAAGAAATTGTGCCGTCTTCTATTTGAAGTTTTGTAATATCTCCACTAAATCGTTTCCCAAGATTAGTAAGAGAGTTGATTTTTACATTTGGTAATAATTCTATTATTTCATCAATCCATTGTGCATAAACAGCTTGAGGAACAACAATTAAGGGTCTTTTTGCCCAACCTCTTTGCATGATTTCATTTACACTAATGATTGCTTCCATTGTTTTCCCTAATCCGACATCGTGTCCAAGAAGCCCAACCCCTTTATTTACTAAAAATTTAATCCCTTCTATCTGCCAAGAGTTTAATTTAAAAGGTTTATTTTTAAAATTTTTATTTATTTTGGAGAAAAGAGGAATTTCCTGATAATTTCCTTCATAATAAGCATTGAAGCTTCTGTTATATTCTTCCTCTATTCTTTTTTTAACTTCATCAGGAACAAATTCATTGATAAATCTTTTAAATAGTTTATCCCCCACAACTCTTCTTCTTTTTCTTATCAGTTTATTTAATTCAGCGTCTTTTCCACGAACCTGTCTTCCTTCAACATAATCAATTATCTCCCATCTGTTTGAATTTTCAAAAGCTTCATAATCTAAATCTTTTATCCAATTCTTAAATTTTTCAATAATATTATAATCCTGTCCATCAACGCTGACAGATAATTGACGGAAGAAATCACTATTTGGCTTTACTGAAATCTCATTTATTTTAGCTGGTTTAGGTAGAACTTTCAAAAGCCCCTCTTTTTGTATTTCATATTGTTTAGGGTTTAACTCATCTTTATGCATTTCCAATAGGTCAAGTTTTTCATAAATATTTCCTCTGTAATAATTAACAGCGGGATAATAAACATATCTACCAGTCTCCTCAATTAACACTCCAATATCTTTGCTTACTAAATCAGACAACTTTTTTACTTTATACTTCTTCTCAATATATTCTGGTGGTAATTCTCCTAATGAATTAACATTACTCCAAAACTCCTTTTGTTCTGGCGTAGTTTTTTCAAGTGGAATAACCTCATCTTTTTTCTTTGAAGTGATTATCATCTTTTCATTAGCTTCATTTACTATTTCCGTCCTTTTTTTAGTCTTAATTCGGGGAGAGGTAATAGGTTTATCTGGTATTTTTTCTGTTATGGGTGGAGGTGTTCTTTCAACTTCAGTTTTTGTTAGATCTAACGGTTTTAACTTTTTTGCTTTTTCAATTGCTTCTTCCAATGTCCCTTCAATATAATCACTACCATATTGTCCTTTACCAACTTTTACCTCACCAAGTATTCTTTCTGGAAATTTATTAAAGAAATTATCATTTACTAAAAGAAGCGGGTCTGTTTTTCCACCTTTTTTAAAAATAATAATATCAGTTCCTATTGTCGTAGTTTCAAAAATCTTATTTGGTAATCTAAAGGCATCAATTAAAGTATTATTGTTTGCTATCCAAGTTTTTAGTTTTTCATTTCCAAAATTTCTCAAAAAAGAAGAGGGCATAACATAAGCTAAAATACCGTCTTTTTTTAATAAATCCAATCCCCTCTTCAAAAAATATTCTTCGTATTTTTTTATATTCGGTTCTTCTCCTAATCCTAAATAAAATCCTCTATGTTCACCATAAGG
>JACVJA010000366.1 GCA_015661035.1 Candidatus Calidifonticultor daggyaiensis
AATCATTATATAATAAAAAAAATTATATTTAAGTTTTAATTAGAGTTTAATTAGAAATAAAAATTTTTATATTGTTTATAACACTTTTATTTTAGTTAAAAATTTTTTTATAAATATTGACATTTATAAAATATTTTATATAATTAAGTATGATAACGTTTTCAATAACGTTATCATAAAGTTTATTAACTATAAAAATTATTAAAACTATATTTTTTTTCTTAATATCTATATTTAAGTATCTAAATTAAAAAATATTAACTGTTTTTTAAACTAAATAAAATTAAACACTTTTTTACATGAAAAATAATAATGTAACTTTAAAAGATGTTGCAAAAATTGCTGGTGTTTCAGTTCCTACTGTTTCTAGAGTTATTAATAATGAAAAATATGTATCTGAATTAGTTAAAGAAAAGGTCTTGTCTGTTGTGAAAGAACTGCATTATGAGCCACAATGGAATGCAAGAAGCCTTAGATTAAAACGCTCTAATACTATAGGTATTATAATTCCAAATGTTTCAGATTACTTTTTTGGGAGTATAGTTTTATCTGTTGAAAATTTTTTCAGAAAAAAGGGCAAAGATATTATTTTATTTAATACTAGTAATAATGAAGAAATAGAGGAGAGAGCAATTAAACTTGCTATTTCAAAAAGAGTAGAAGGTATAGTGTTAGCGACAATTTTAAAAAATGAAAAAAAATTAAAAAATCTTATTGACAATTTTGGTATTCCAATTGTAGTAACTGATAATAAATTAAGTTTAGAAAAAGTTGACCAAGTTTTAAGTGATGATATTGGGGGTTCTTATAAACTAATCGAACATCTAATAAAAGATCATAACTACAAAAGAATTGCTTGTATAAGCGGGCCATTAGATGAGTCAAGTGGTTATGAAAAGTTGGAAGGTTATAAAAAAGCATTAATTGAATTTAATTTGCCAGTTGACCAAGATTTAATAAAGATTGCTTATTGGAAGAAAGATTTAGCTTACCATGCTACTAAAGAACTTTTAAATTATAAAAATAAGCCAGATGCTATATATTGTATGAATGCTAATATGCTAATTGGATGCTTAAGATATTTAATTGAGAATAAAATAAATGTACCGGATGATTTAGCAATTGTTACTTTTGATGATTATGATTTTGTATCAGTATTAAACCCGCCAGTTACATCACTTAAAAGAATTGATATAGAAATGGGTAAAATTGCTGCAGAACTTCTTTTTGATAGGATAGAAGGAAAAGTTGGGGATTATAAGATTGTAAGAATTAGCTCTGATATTGTAAAAAGAAGGTCTTGCGGATGTAATTTTTAAGTATTTTGATTAATTAAATTTTTACTAATTTTAACGGTAGTTTTTAAAAAATTTAATAGTAATTTTAATAGTAGTTGTAATTTTAAAAAGAAATTTTTTGATTGAAAGGAGGGATGTAATTTAAGAAATTTAATTATTAAAATCTTTTTAAATAAATAAATGAAAAGGGGGTAATTTTTATGAAAAAAAATTTGCAAATGCTTTTAGTAGCTATTATTTGTGTGGGCATGGTTTTTACAATTTCTCTTATAGGTTGTAAGACAGAAACTGCCGCTGAATCTGCTGAAGAAACTTTAGCTGAGACAACTGGAGCTCAAACAGCGGAGACTACAACAGCTTCAGAAGTAGTATCTGAAAAGAAATTTAGAGTGGGTTATTCATGTTTTGGATGGGAAATTCCATGGATGGTATTTTATAAACAGATTTTTGATGAAGTAATTGCTAAAGAATACCCAAACTACGAAATAATTTATCATGATGCCCAGTATGATTTTCAAAAAATGGCAGATGGATTGGAAACTTTTATAAATGAAGATGTTGATTTAATAATGCATTTTGCATTGGACAATATCCCTATGCTTGAAACTTATAAGAAAATAAAAGCAGCTGGAATACCTCTTTTACTTACAATGGATGAGCCTGCATATGAAGCTTGGGATTACATGACTGCATTTTCTGGATTAAGTCCATCAGAGGCTGGAAGAGTTTGTGCTGATGCTTTAAATGAGGCTTTAGGGGGGAAAGGTACTTATGCTTGTATAACTCCACCAAAAGGTTCTAGTTCATATAATATGTATATGACAAGGTTTTATGATAGGTTAGAAAATATCGGAAGCCAATTACAGTTAGTTGCTGAAGAAGACGGAAACTGGGACCCAAAAACAGCTCAGGAAAAAGCTGCAACAATTCTTACCAAATATCCAGATATTGACGGATTTTATGTAACTGATGACTGGATGGGTGGCGGTATTGTAAATGCAGCTAAAGAAAAAGGTTATAATCCTGGTGATTTTGTGATAGCAGGCTGTGGCGGAGCTTCAGTTGGTGTTAAAGATTTAGCAGATGGATGGTATTATGTTTTAGTTGATCAGGGACCAAAACTTTGTGCAATACAAGATGCATATATTATGAAGATGATATGTGAAGGTATAGGTCCAGTGCCATTTTATTCTATGGTTTATCAGAGAGTTTTAACAAAAGATAATATGGAAGGTTTTGAACCATCCTGGTAAAAGTAAATTTATTTGTTTATCTTTCAGCTTTTTACAAAAATTTATTTCATTAATAAATGTCGTTAGTTGGTTAGTTTGGTGGGACATTAAAAGATAATGTCCCACCTGAAAAATCTATGAAAAATTTAACACATTAATATATTTTATATTTATATAATTTATATTTTATTTTTAATCCTATATAG
>JACVJA010000367.1 GCA_015661035.1 Candidatus Calidifonticultor daggyaiensis
GCATTCTGATTGGCGGTTATACTCATATTGACGCAGCACCTATATCTGCTTATCTTGACAAAAGGATTTATTACACTCAAACTGGACAAGTTTCTAAGCTTTGTACGAGAAGATTAATTAATCCCTTAAATAAGAATATAAATTTTTGTGAAGTACCCCAAATTTTTAAACAAAATCCAAATTATAAAAAGTATATTGTTGTTACAAATGACAGATATGTTACTGATAAAGTATGGCCTATAAAATTTGAATTTCTAAAATTGGAAATTGAATTTCCCCCAAGCATTTTGGAAAATGAAACTTATGAAATATACATATATGAAAAAGATAAGCTTGTAAGTATTCTTAATATTAATGATTTGAAAAATGCGGAAGCGCAAAATTTAAAAATTACTGAAAAAAAAGAATTAATTTTTGATAGTAAAGAAAATAAAAGACAAATTATTAGTATACCAATATCATTAAAAGCTAATTCAGATTATTTAATATATTTTGAAATAAAAGAGCTGGAGAAAATTGATAATTATGTTTACTTTGACTTTTTTGGGAATGGTTATGATAATAGTTTACAAGAATTTACTCTTAATACTGAAGCAGTAGGTACTGAGATTAAATCAATTGCAAAAAGATTAAATTCTGGAGAAATACCAATAAATACTCAAACATATTTTAGGATATTTTCAAATTCTAAAGGTAAGTTTTTAATTAAAAACCTAATTATTTTTGAATTAAGGGGATAGTTGTGTAATTATCTAAGCCTTTTGTTATTTAAACTGCTAAAAGCTATATAAGCTAATATGAATATAAATGTTGAAGTGCTTATTATTAAACATATATAAAAATAATCGGGTATATATTTAAAAACAATTATATGTTTGCCTGCAGGCACATAAATTCCTTTAAGAATACCGTTTGCTCTATAAATTTTAGTTTCATTACCATCAATGTATGCTTTCCATCCCGAAACGAAATTATCTGAAAATACAAGGAAATTCTCAAAACTTGTATCGGTTGTAAGGACTATTTTATTATTTTTGTATTCAAATATATTTATATTTTTAGTATTTATATTTGCTCTAGAGTCATTTAAATCTAATTTTAATTGCTTTGCATTCTCAACTATTATTTTATTATAATAAGCTTCTTTATTCTTTTCTTGAATGTCTTCTTCCCATAATAAATTTTTTGCCTCTTCAATATTGGAAACATTTATAATATTATTAGCAAAAAAGAATCTAGGCATGCAATTGTTATTTTCTATTAAGATAGCATCGTCATCTGTTATTAGAGTACTATAATCCGGCTCATTAACTATAACACTCTCAAAAATTTCAACATCTCTTATTTCTATTTTGCCTATTGAGTTTGTAAATATTCTAAATACTGGTTTAATGTCTTTTGGAATAACTCCAGAATTTATTAATTTTACAGTGTGCTCAAATTCATCTTTAATATAATCAGGTTTTAAATAAAATTCTTGATTAGTATTGTCATAACCGTTTCCAAAAAAATCAAAATGAATTGTATTGTTGACTACTGAACTTTTTTTTATCTTGAATGAAATAAAATAATTTTTATTGCTTTCAATTTTTATAGGGGCTTCAAAAATCTTAATAACATTATTTTTACCTTCAATGATTAGCTTATTTTCACTATTATCATATTTTATATAATTAGTTTTATAAGCTTTAAGTTCTTTAGTTGAAAAAATTTTTTTGCCAAAACCATAAGATGGACTTGTAATTTCACTTACCAGTTCCTTAAATTCTTCAGAGTTAGGCAAAATTATATATTTTACATTTAACATTGATAAGATGTAATTATTTATAAGCAAGTTTTTTAATTCAGGTTTTGCATGCTTATACTTTACATTGCCAACTATAAAAAAATAGTTTTTGTCATGTAATGCATCTGTATTACCTGCAAATGAATCTAATTGGTAATGTATATTTTGATTGTTCAGAAATTTAAAACCTAAAATACTTTCAGCTATTGGAAAGATTCTGAAGTATTTTGTTTTATCAAATAAAAGATTAAGTTCTTTTGTATTTTCAATCTTTTTATAAATATATGAACAATTTGTACTTGTTTCAAAAAAATGCCCAAAAGAATAAAGGTCAATAAAAATTAGAACAACAAGAGTATAATATAAAAACTTTTTTTTAACTTTTAAAAAGATAATAAGAAGTATAATTGTTAAAAAAATAATAAACAAAGGCATAAAAACAGAATAATTAAACAGTTTAAAATTTTCTAATAATTTACTTGATGCAGTATCTATTAGATTTTTTATGTTTATTTCTTTACTTTTTAGGAAATTAAAAAAGATATATTTAAATCTGCTAACCAACAAGATATAAAAGATTGTAAACCCGGATATTATTGTGCCTAAGAAAAAAATTTTTCCAGTTATGATTTTTTTTGTGTTATTTTTTTCTAATCTAATAAAATAATCAAAGCCAAAACCAGCTAATATTGAAAATGCAAAACCAAACCCAAACCAGTAGCGTGCCGGAGCTCTAAAAGAGTTTATTACTGGTATATGTAATAGTAATTTATATATAGGATTATGTTTGCCAAAAACCATAAAAAATGAAACAAATAATATAAAAATCCATAAATACTTATGTTTATTTTTAACCAATAGCCCAAATAGCAGTAAAATTATAGTAGATATGCCAAAATACATTGTCATTTCTTCATA
>JACVJA010000368.1 GCA_015661035.1 Candidatus Calidifonticultor daggyaiensis
ATAAAAAATATTATTAAAAAAATAATAAAATATAAAAAGAAGGATGAAATATTTTTCCAATATGAATATAGGCCTAAAAAACTGAAAAAGTTTATTGAAGAATGCGGCTTGAATGTTACATTAGCTGAAAATTGCGATTTGCTTTATACATTTTTAGAATACCACAATTTTAATGAAGAAAAAATAAATGAAGGAAGTTTTGCCTTTTGGTTTGCAAATAAATTCGAAAATACTGTCTTCAGAGCATTAGGTGCTCAAACTATTACAATAAGCGTTAAAATGGAAGAAAAAATGTATTGTTTTTTATGTGGTGATTTGTCTGCCGGAAAAGAGTCTCTTAACAAATATACGGTTCCTTTATGTAAAGATTGTCAGGAGAATAAAAATGCAAAATTTTATTTAAAAGGGGTGTTACCTAAATATGCTGGGAGATATATTTTCAATCCGCCTTTAAAAAAGCCAACTAAAGAAATTTGTGAATTTTCAGGTAAAGAGTATTTAACAGATGAATTGTTTGAGGATTTTGGATTCACTAAAAAAGTAAGCCCGGAACTTTTGATGGATAAGGATTATAATGTTTTACTGTGCAATAAGTTCATCCAGCCTATTTGGAGAAATAGGAAATTTTAGGAAATTGTTACAGAAAATGATTAAAATTATCACTAGCAATGATTATAATTTAGTTAATAATTTTCTGAATAATAATTTTTCCTCACCTACTCATTATCCGGATTGGAATGATATTATAAGTAAAAATTTTAATACAAATTTTTATTATTTATTGCTATATGAGAATGAAGAACTTACAGGCATTTGCCCTGTACACGAAATAAAAAAAAATTCATTCAAACATTGGTTTTCAGGACAATTTTATTACAATCCTTATGGGGGCTGGATTTTAAGTCAAAATGGACTAAAAAGTATAAATAATTACAAGTATTACAATTACTATGATTTTTTTCAAATATTTGCACTCCCACAAATTCCAGAATTTAGCATTGTAAGTTTAAAAAAAAGACCAATTTTCTTTAAAACACTTATTGTAGATTTAACTAAAAATTTAGATAAGATATGGTCTGAAGATATTGACACCAAAAGAAGAAATATGATTCGTAAGGCTAAGAAAAATAATATCAGAACAGAAATATTGGTAAACAAATTCTCTGATAATTGGTATAGTCTTTACCTTAAGACAAACAAAAACTACAATCTTGAGGTTTTATCAGAAACTTTCTTTGTAGATTTATTTAAGAAAACAAATAATATTTCATTTATAATTATTAAAGCTTATTATGAAGATAATATTATATCTAGTGCAGTTATTGTATTAGATAAGTTTTATTCTATTTATTGGCTTGGAAATAATTTAAAACAATATAACTTAGGGCAAAGTGAACTCATACAATGGACAGCCATTAAAAAAGCAAAAGAAATGGGTTGTAAATATTATGATTTGTGCTACATTGAAAAGGATAGATTACCTCATATTTATGAATTTAAAAAAGGTTTTTCAAAATGGGAAGTTGATGTTCCTTTATTTACTTATAAAAGTTTAAGATATAAAATAGTAAATAAGCTAAAAAATGTTTTTAGGTTATTATAAGTTCCTAATAAAAGATTACATTCAAAGAATTTTTATGAATTTTGTTTTAAGAAGTAAAGGTAATTTTATTGGGAAAAATTGTAAAATATCAAAAGATATTATTATCAAGGGAAAGGTGATAATCAGAGATAATGTATTAATTGGGACAAATGTTATTTTGGGTAATAATGTACTAATTGGCTCAAACTCAAAAATTGAAAACATTGAGGTTGGTGAAAGTTCACATATTGAAAGTGGTGTTATTATTACCGGCTGTGGAAAAGGAAGAATTAAAATCGGAAAGGAATCTTACATTGGGATTAATAATGTTTTAGATTGGAGTGATGATATTATAATTGGTGATTATGTGCATATAGCAGGTCCATCAACGGGATTGTGGACTCACACTTCTTTATATCAGGTTCTAAATAATATTCAGCTTAAAAATAAAGACACTAAATACCGTCCGACATCACCTATCATCATTGAGAATAATGTTTATATCGGTGGTAACTCTACGGTATATCCGGGAGTTAGAATAGGACATCACTCTGTTGTGGCGCCAAATAGCGCTGTTACAAAGAATGTAGAACCTTACACAATGGTAGGTGGAGTACCGGCAAAATTTATAAAAAAAATAGATTTTTAGAATGTATAATTTAAAAGAAATATTATCTTTCTTTTTAGTGCTTATTGGGGCGGTTATAATAATTTATTTTATTCCATATCCTATTAATTTTTTAATTTTTTTATTGATTCTGCCTATTTCATGGAAATCAAATAAAGACTATTTCTGGTTTGCGTTTTTTTTTATATTACTTGATCAACCAGGCGGATTGTTCCATGGGGGTGAAAGAAATGATACGCAGAGATTACCTATTTATAATTTAACGGGGAAGATTTCTTTTACAATAGCAGAATTATATTTTTTATTAATGTTAGCTAAAATTAATAAGTATAAAGATAAATTTAATGTGAAGTTATTGCGAATTAACCCTGAATTAAAGTTATTGGTTGTTTTATTTATTATCTTGGTAATGATTTCAATTCCAATGGGTTTTTCATCTACTTCAATAAGAAATGTATATAAAATAATTTTAATTTTAACAGTTTT
>JACVJA010000369.1 GCA_015661035.1 Candidatus Calidifonticultor daggyaiensis
GTAATTATAACTTGTAATAAATATTCTCTTATATTTATAATAAATATTCTCTTATATTTTTGCTATTATTTTTTATTATATTATATTGTATTACTAATTTTATTACTTTTTTATATTGCTATTTTAATATTATTACTTTTAATTTTCTTTTAATTTTTTCTTTGCTATTTTTCTTTGCTATATTACTTATTATTATATAATACCTACTATTCTTTTTCTTCCTCTAAATATTTATCATTTTTTATAGCAGGAATAGATAAATCTACATTTCCGTAATATTTTATTCTTTTACCATTAATGGAAAAAATTACTCCATCAACTTCTGGAATCTGTGTTACTGTATTTACAATTGTATAAATTACATACTCATCAAGTATGGGAGTTTCAATATTATTTTTAACAAATTCCTCAGAAAAGTCTATCTCTGCAAAATTTTTATATATTTCAACTTTATTTAACTTTGTTCCAGGAGGAATAACAGGATAATTAAAAGGCTTTATTGGACCTTTTAAAAGCTCTTCAACTGCATTTTGCACAGCTATCTTAGGCTCTTGTGCAATAATTGTTCTTTTTTCATAAACAAATTTAGCTTCATTCCCTAAAGCCGCAAAATAAACTTTAATTTCAAGTTTTGATGGAAAATTTTTCTCTTCTTTTTCTATATTAATTTTTAAAAGATTTAAAATATTTTGAAAAAATAGCAAAATTCTAGGTGTTTTGTTTTCTTTGGCTGTCTGTAAGTTTGATGACTGCAGCTCTTGGTTTTGTGATTGGCTGTTTTTTTGCTGACCTTCATATCCAGTAAAACTATTACTTGTTCCATCTAATAAATCAGTATTTTTATCACCTGAAAAGTCTTCCTGATTTTCATCATGAATATTTATCACACCAGTATTTTTAATACCAGCATTTTTGGCCACTTCTAAATTGGAATAATTCTTAGTTGCAGGTTCCAGATAAAAAGACTTAAAAGTTTGAACTATTTCTGAAAAAAAAGAAGGATTTGTAATAAAGTTAAAACCTATAACTAGAAATACTAAAAATAAAATTAAAAAAATAATAAATCTTATAAATCTTCTTTTTCTTGCCTGTTTTTTTTTCTTAATTAAAAGCTGCTGCTTTAGTTTTAGGCTGTCAATTTGGCTGTTTTTTAAATTATCCACTTAATTAGATATTTTTATTTTATTTAATTTTTGAGTAAATTTATAATACTCATTAAATTGCCCATTTAATTAGACATAAATTTAAAGCAATCATATATATTTATGTCTTTATGTCTTATTATCATTAAATAATATGCTAAAAATATGCTAAACTAAAATTAAATTTAAAAAAATTAAAAATTTAACGCTTAAAAAGTATAATGACAACAAAAAATAGCATAATTTAAAAAATGCAGAACTATTCAGAAAGAACTAATTATCTAAAGGTAGCTCTTTCTTTAATAAATTAATAAATTTTATTTCTAAAAAATAGTCAAATTATTTAGATAATCCCATTAAAACTTTTAAATTTTCATAAGCTTCTTGAGCTTCTTTATATTTTGGATAAATTTTTAATGCTTTT
Organism: Candidatus Calidifonticultor daggyaiensis; assembly: GCA_015661035.1. Lineage (GTDB taxonomy): Bacteria > Actinomycetota > Humimicrobiia > Humimicrobiales > Humimicrobiaceae > Calidifonticultor > Calidifonticultor daggyaiensis. The sequence goes on from JACVJA010000369.1 coordinate 1,567, forward strand.
TCAAGCTCTTCTAAAGCCTGCTTATAATTTGTTTCATATTGCAGCTGCATAGCATTTGCATAATGTATTCTTGAGCTGTCAACTATATCCCTTGAATTTAAATATTTCTTATAAAACGAATCAATCAATTCTTTTTTTGTGTTTTCATCTAGATTGGAACTTTTAATTGCAATCTCTGCTTTTCTATAGGTTACTTTAGCTAGTGAATACTCCCCATCATTATAATATTTGTCAGCTTCAATTATCAACTTTTTTATATCCTCAGGTATTTTTACCTTTTCTTTATTTTTATTTTCATTGGTCTCAGTTATACTTGTAGATGTTGAGCTTCCACCTTGGTTTTCACTATCATTTTTGCTAACATTTTGTTGACTATCTGTTTGTAGAGAAGTTTGCCCAGAAGTTTCTTGAGTTGTTTGCGAGCTTTTTAAATTAAAAATTTTTAAAAACTTTTCTTTTAATTTACATCCAAAACTAATTGATATTATTAAAACAATAATTAAAATAATTGAAAATATTTTAAAATATAAAAATGTTTTTTTAGGATTATTTTGTTTAGCGTTATTATGAGACATTTTTTGCAAATGAACCTCCTTTAAAGTGTCTTAATAAAATTCTTTAAATAACTTAAAAAGTTGTTCTATAAAGTATTTTAAGATACTTTAAAAATTTCCATAAATAAATGATTCTTTTAAAAATTTTAATTTTTAAATAATATTTTTACCATATAAAATATTAATAAAAAATAAAAAATATTTTAACAATATTTAAATTTTAATTCTATTAACCTTAAGCACCTCATTAAAATAAGATCATTGCCCAAAACTAAAGTAATTAATTAAAGTTTTAAATAAATTTCATTTACAAAAAGATTCCTCTTCCTAATTTTAGCCCTAATACTTTTTTTTGTTTTTTTTGCTTTTTTGTTTTAAAATCCATGGTGTTGGTGAAGTTTTTGGCCAAGTACTTATTATTATGGCAGAAATGTTAACAAATTAAGTTTACACTTTTGTCGGTTTTTTACGGTTAATGAATCAAAATTTAAGAAAAAAAGCTTTTATCTTATCAGTTTTTACAGTCTGCTATAACATCATTGAGGGAATTATATCAATTTTGGTTGGAGT
>JACVJA010000370.1 GCA_015661035.1 Candidatus Calidifonticultor daggyaiensis
TCTTTTAAATAATTTCATCTTTTATTTGATAAATTTATAATAAAACTATTAATTTTATTTTTCAAGAGGAAATAATAAAAACCAATTAAATTAATAAAAAAATCTATTAATAAAAAAAATATAAGGATAATTATTATATTCTTATTTATTTTCTTAATTGAATAACTAATCATTTTTTTAAATTTATTATCAAATAAAAATATTTTGAATAAATAAAATTTAATTTTGGGATTTTTATTAAATAAATTCAAAATCTGGGGTAATCTATAATTCAAAAAAAAAGAAAAGGCTTCTCCTTTATTAAATTCTCTTTTAAGATGACTAAATAAATTATCTCTTCCAAAATGATAGACAACCATTTTTTTACTGATTTTAATCAACTTTTTTGTTTTTAAAATTGATCTTAAACCATAATCGATATCTTCAAATATTGAAAATCTTGAGAATTGATTATTAAAATATAACTTATACTTAAAAATAAAAGACTTTTTTACAGCAAAATTTTTTGAATCAAAGAATATTGTTAAGCCTTTCTTCTTATTAACAATCCCTAAATTCATAAAAAAACGCGTTTGTAGATTCTCGATTAAAGAAAAAAAGGAATAACGGGGTATATTTTTAGAAATACCCATCACTAAATGATTTTTTTTTAACTCTTTAATTCCTTCTTTAAGCCAATTTTTATTAACGATGCAATCATCATCAATAAAAAATAGATTATTATAAGAAGCCATCTTTATTCCTAGATTTCTAGCATATGTTGAGCCTTTTCTTTTTTCAAAAAATACTTTTATGGGCAAATGCAATTTATTGGAAAGATCACTGTAAAAAATTTTTTGTTCACTTTTTGAAGAGTTATCAACTATAATTATTTCTGAGGGTTTAGGGTTTAATTCCTTAATTCTCATTAGAGATTTTTTAATTAGAGCCATCCTTTTACCACACGTAGGAATTATCAATGATATTTTTTTTTCCATTTTTGATGAGAAAAACACTTAGTCTTAAGATTATTAATTATAATATTATTATAAACTTCAATAACTGTTTTGATTTTGACTATTTTAAAAGAAAATATTTTGATGAGCGTATAAAGCACAATAAAAAAGATGATTGTTTCATAATCGAAGTTGTGCGTAAAAAAAAAACAAAACATTATTCATTCATTTTAAAAAAAAATGATATTTTAATTAGTAATTTTTTAATTGGTAAACTTTACCGTAAAGATTTGGATTTTCTTTTAAGGGTTTTTATTAATTTTCTTTTATTAGAAAGACAAGTATTTTTCTTTCATGCAAGTTCTTTACTACTTAATAAAAATGGATTTGTTTTTATGGGAGAAAGTGGTGCTGGTAAAAGCACTATTTTAAAATTAGCCCTCAAGAAAAAAAATATTTCACCTCTGAGCGATGATACTATCATATTATATTACAAAAAAAATAATTTTTATATTTACCCCAGTATTTTTGATAAACAATTAGTTAATAAGAAAATAACGAGATTAATAAAGGTTAAAACGATTTTTTTTATTAAAAAATCCCAGAAGACAAAAATTGATAATTTAAATTTTAGAGAAAAACTAAGATTTATAAAAAAAAATCTACTCATCTCTGAATATTTGTCAACCCTTAAAAAAAAAGATCCTTATCTTTTTAATTTTTTTAATAAAAGTAAGATATATTGTTATCTAGATATCTTTTTGAGAACTTTAGTAAAAAAAGAGAAGATTTTTAATTTAAACTTTGAAAAAAATAATAATTTTTTAAAATTATTAAAATAAAAAGTCTTATCTTCAATTTTTAGATCTAAAAACACTTTGCGACGTGTAAAACAATTATAACATGCCCCGCAGTGGTAAATTTGAGATTTAAGGCAACTAAAAGTCTTAAATATAAAAGGAAAATTATTTTTAAATGCAAATTCGACTAATTCCTTTTTATAGTAAAAAAAATTAGACTGTTTATCAATTGGTGCTATTACTTGTAAATTAAAGTCTCCAAGAGAGAGAGATAAAGATAAATTAACGGCTCTTAATTGAGTTAAGGTTTGATCTCTTAATATAGTGTCTTCTTTGACCGTCCCAAAAAAAATAGTGTTGATTTTTTCCTCATATTGGTACTTTAATCGAATTAACCAAAAATAACTCAAGATAGAGAAATACATCGTTCGAGCAGGGACCCCGGAAATTACTGAAATGACTTTTTTAATATTTGGGAAATCTTTACCAAAAATTTTCCTAAGATTGATTATTTTTAAGTTGGGAAGAGAAAGATTAAGATCGGTTTTTAACTGTTTAGTTTTAGATGAGCTAAAAATATAAGGAAAAGAAATTTTATAATAGATAATAGGCTTATACAAAGATGGAAATTTTTTTTTAAAAAAAAATTCTATGGGGGAGAATCTAATTTTATTAATAAGATAAGATAATTTACTTTGATAAAATAAGATTGGATAAACCTTAAGTCTATATTTTTTAGCCAATAAAAACCAAAGACAAGTTGAATCCAAACCACCAGAAAAGCAAAGAATAACGGGGGAGTTTTTTTTGGGAAATTTAAAAAGATTTTTTTTCTTTGAAAGTAAAATTGAATTTAATTTGCTTAATATTTTATTCTCTTCCATAAAGGCTTGACAAAGAGTAAATTATATAGTAATTTAAAATTAGAATGGAAAATAAAATTATTATAAA
>JACVJA010000371.1 GCA_015661035.1 Candidatus Calidifonticultor daggyaiensis
CTATTAAATTCATCCTTATGTTTCTTCTTTTCTTCGATATATCAGCAGCTATAATTATATTTTCAACACCCAAAGCTGAGCACATCCTACTTATGTTTCGTCTTCCCAAATCAGTAACCATTCCCCAATCATATGTATAAGTAATAGGTTTCATTTTTAACTCATTAACAATTAAATGTAAAGCATAACTACTATCTCTTCCACCAGAAAATGGTACTATACAATCATTTTCATTTTTTCTTCTATATGGTTCAACCAAATTAAATAACTCTTCTTTTGGTTTTTGTTTGTTCAATAATTTATAATTCTTACAGTAATTACAAATACCCTCATCGTCAAACTCAATAAAAGGCATAGTTTCTGGTAAAATACATTTTTTACATCTTCGTAAATTATGTATTTCATATTTTAAAAGTTTCTCTTCAGATGAAATAATATTAACTCTTGGAATTAAATTTTCAGTTCTAAGTTTAATATCATTTAGAATTAGTTTTTTGCTTGTAGGAATATCTAAAATTAATATATCATTTAGGATCTGCTTAATATTTTTGCAGTTTAAATTTTTCAATGGATAACTTTCAGATGAGAAATAAACATTATCATTTAATTCCCCATAATAAAGGCTTCCATTATTCGAAAAAAGTAACAATTTTCCTTTTTCTGGGATACCTAAAGCACAAGAGATAGTTCCTTTACATAATTCTAAAACTTTTATAGGAATCTCTTCTAATTTCACACCCTTTTTCATTTGATCATAAACTATACCTAATATAATTTCTGTGTCAATTTCTAAAGTCGGTTTTAGGTTTATTTTTTTCCAAAGATCTTCATAATTAACTATAATTCCATTATGCAAAACAAACATATTTTCTCTCACAATAGGTTGATTATCGTGGAGCCCATTAGTGATTAATCGACTATGACCCAAGATAATATTTGAGGTAATCTCACCGTTGTTTTTTAATAATTTTTTAATATCGTAATCTGACCTATTTATTTTGTAATCTCCATTTTCAAAATATATTAGACCACTTGAATCTTTACCTCTTTGCCTTGCATGATTTGCCAGAATTAATAATTCTTTTTTATCAATTTTATTATTACTTAATATTCCAAAAATACCGCACATAAAACCCTCCTAAAATTTTTGAGTTACCTATTGAAATTTTATAGTCTAAAATTCTCATTTTATTAAAATTAAATTTAATCAATAAATTTTCTAAACCAAATTTCAATATTAATTATTTTCCATAAATCTCTTGATGAATTTGATTTTTTACTTAAGTGGTTTGTATATAAGTTTAAAGCATTATTGGTATCTATTATTTTTCGTTCATTTAATGATTTACTATAAATTAAATCTTTAAAAAACTTTTGCCATTGTAAATCTCTAAACCATTCATCTTGAGGCGTACCGAAACCAATTTTATCATTTCTTAATTTAATCCTCTCTGGTAATATATCATTTAAAGACTCTCTCAAGACAATTTTCGTAACACCATTTTTAATTTTATAATTGTTCTCTGATGCAAGAGTTTTTTCGACTAATCGATAATCTAAAAACGGCAACCTTGATTCTATTGAAAATCTCATAGAATTTCTATCTTCCCATTTTAATAAATGTCCTAATTTATAATCAAAGTGATCAATAAGAGCATCATTCAAAGTTTTTGATGAGTATATTTTATCTGTAATTGTACTATAATTTGAGTATTTTTTTATAAAATCATTCAATAAATATTTTTTCTGCTTTAACCTCAACAAATTTTTTATTTTTGTTGGAAGTGATAAATAAAAAAAACTAGTTATACCCAATAAATTATTATGATTATTTAAATACTTATAACATTCAAAAATAAGATTTATAAAATCTAAACGCCTTAAAAAATCTTTAAAGTAAAAACCAAAAAAGTACAAATAACCAGCTAATAATTCGTCAGCACCTTGTCCATTTAATAAAACTTTAGCTTTTCCTTTTGCTAATTCCATCACCTTGTAATGTGCATATGGTGAAGTATCAGGAACAGGTTCACCATGAGTCTCTATAAAATTATGAAGGTCATTAGATAAACTCTTTGAAGTAGGCGTTGTAAAATACATATTGTCATTTAAAAATTTTTTAAATTCCATAATATAATTTGATTCATCTCCAACTTGACCCTTTTCATAAATTGCTGAAAAAGTTTTAAAGTTTAAAAATTTATAATCATTTAATAATAGTGAAACAATGCTTGATGAATCCACACCACCACTCAAACAAACTCCTAGTGTTACATCACTTCTTAATCTTAATTTAATTGAATTTGATAATAAATATCTAAATTCCTGGAAATCATGTAACCCATTACTTTTGTTTATTTGTTCCCTTAAATTGTACCATTTTCGAAAAAAGATATTTTTATTGCTACTATATTCAAGCGTAGAGCCAGCTGGTAATTTCTTAATTTCTTCAAAAAATGTTGTATCATCATAATCAGTCCGATTAAAAACAAAATAATCATAAATAGCTTGATAATTTGCTTTAGGTTTTTTTTGTAATAACAAAAGAAGTGGGGGTATTTCTGATGCAAATGCAAAAATTTTATCAGTTAAAAAATAATAAAAAGGTTTTACACCATACCTATCAACAGAACAAAACAAAGCTCTATTTTCTAAATCGTAGATAACAAACGACCACATACCATTA
>JACVJA010000372.1 GCA_015661035.1 Candidatus Calidifonticultor daggyaiensis
AACAGGTATTCTAATAGTTCGTGCTTGGGCTGCGATAGCTCTAGTTATCGCTTGTCTTATCCACCAAGTAGCATATGTTGAAAATTTATATCCTTTTTTATAATCAAATTTCTCAACAGCTCTAATAAGACCAAGGTTCCCTTCTTGAATTAGGTCAAGAAATAGCATACCTCTACCAACATACTTTTTAGCAATACTTACAACAAGTCTTAAATTTGCTTCCACAAGTCTGCTTTTTGCAGACATATCCCCCTTTTCAATTCTTTTTGCAAGCTGCACTTCTTCAGCTGCAGTTAACAACCTTACTTTTCCAATTTCCTTTAAATACATTCTAACAGGATCATTAGTTGGCGATTTTACGCTTAAATCAAGCTTTTTCTTTAAAATATCCTGATCCTTTTTTTGCTGTATTATACTATCAATATCTTCATCTTCCTCACTTATAATCTCAATCGAAAGATTATTAAGTACATCATAGATATTTTCAATTTGTTCTTTTGTTAAATCTAAATTTGATAGTGTTTCGGTTATTTCTTCAGTTGTAAGCATGCCCTCTTCTTTACCCTTATTGATTAAATCTTTAACTTCGTCGAGTTTAAACTCGGACATTCTTTTCATAAATTGATCACCTCAAAAAAAAATTAATTAATTAGTAAAATAGGTTAAGAAATTTTATAATATTTTTTTAAATTGTCAAATTAAATTTATTTTTTCCAACTCAAAATTACGTAAAGTTAAACTCAATTCTTTAACTTTTTCTTCAGCTTTTTTTAAATTTTCCATTATCTTTTCTGATTTGTTTTCAATTTTTTTGACTTTCCTTACATAGTTTTCCACTTTTTCTAATTGTTTTTTCAAACTCTCAAATTTGTCGTTAATAAACAAACGCTTTAAATTTGTGTATACTTCTCCCGAAGCCAGATTATCGTCAGAATAGTGAGTTGGACTAAAAATTATTAAATTATATAATTTCTTTAATTTATCATCCTTAAGCTTACTTGACGAAATTTCAATTGGAAAGTTTAATTCTAAATTATCTTTTTTAATATTTTTAATTTCTAATTGTAAAATCTCGTATAATTTTTTTGTATCTTCAAATCTAAAGTAATCACCATTCAATTTAATTAAATCGTCAAATTTATCACCAATGCCATTTATTATAATTTTTAATGCTTCAATTTCTAATTTTCTTATTGGATAAAAGCTCTCTAATATTTCATTTTGGTCATAATTTAAATTGCTATTTAAGCTATCTAATCTATTAATATCTTGCTTAATATCTTGTAGGTTATTTAAATCTACAGCTTTATTATCTATATTCTTAGTAAAGCCTTTTAAATCTCCACCAGTTTTGCTCAAATTATTTTTTACCTTTATACCTTCTTTTAGATTACCTTTAAAATAAGCCAGCGTTCTTTGTTGCATTTTTTTAATAAGCTGTTCAAAAAGTAGTGATTCTCTTAAATTTAATATTTGTGATATTTTTTTTATACAGTCTTCCTGGATAATTTTTGATGTTATATTTGAAGTAAATTCCAATAACTCATTTGCAGCTTTTATCCTTGTTGTTATATCGTTAAAACTGTCAACATTATATTTTTCTAAGATATTTGTAATTGTAAAATCTATAATATTAACTGCACAATTAACTTTATCCAAAAATAAGTCTTTACCTTTTTTTAAAATAAATTCAGCAGGATCATAGCCTTTCTCTAAAACTGCAACTTTTATATCGATATTGCCTTCATAAAAAATATCAAGCTTTTCATTATATTCTTTTAATTTCTCAAAACTTTTAAGAGATGCACTTTGTCCAGCAGTATCATTATCAAAAACTAAAACAATATTTTTTGAAAATCTGGAAATAAGCTGTAATTGTTCTGATGTTAAAGCAGTTCCAAGGCTTGCTATAACATTTGAAATTCCCTCCTGCTGTAATGCAAGAACATCTGTATAACCTTCAACAATTAAAACTTTATCTTCAGTTATTATACTATTTTTTGCTTCAAATAAACCGTAAACTGTTTTACTTTTTGAATAAATTTTTGTTTCGGGAGTGTTGATATATTTTGCCAATTGTAAATGAATGCTTGCAGAATTTTTATTAAATTCATCAATAATTCTTCCTCCAAATCCAACAACTTGGCCGACCACATCTTTAATTGGAAAAATTACCCTACCCCTAAATCTATCATAAAAATCATTATCCTTATTTGGGTTTTGAATAGACAAACCGCAATCAATTAATTCCTTTGCTGTATATCCTTTTTTTAAAGCAAAATTTGTAAAATTTCTCCAGGCAGTAGGACTGTAACCAATCTCGAATTTTTTTAGAACTTCTTGTTTTAGTCCTCTATTTTTTAGGTACAAAAGAGCAGGTTGGCCTAATTTATTCTCAAATAAAATGTAATTATAAAATTTTTTAGCTAATTCATTTAATTCAATTAATCTACTTTTCTTTTGAGTAAAATTATCTGATTTAGCTTCAATAAATTGTAAAGAATAATTTACTTTTTTTGCAAGCAATTCAGCAGCTTCAATAAAATCTAGATTTTCAATCTTTTCAATAAAAGTTATTACATCTCCTCCCTCACCACATCCAAAACAATGAAAAAGTTGCCTTCGTGGGTCAATAGTAAAAGAAGGTGTTTTTTCATTGTGAAAAGGACATAATCCT
>JACVJA010000373.1 GCA_015661035.1 Candidatus Calidifonticultor daggyaiensis
CACCATTTAATTATTTCGCAATATAATGTTTTGTATACAAAAAATAAAAAAATATTATTGACATCACTAAATATAGTGTTTATAATTATTTTAAACACAATATGTATTGATATTTTAAAAATACTTGTGGCTTTAATAATCAATTTTTTTTCAAATATTTTTAAAAAGGAAGGTTAAAGTTTATGGAAAGTAAAAAGAGTGGCAAATCAGAAATTAATAAAAAAAATAATAATAGTGATGACAATAATAAATATTTTGTAGAAAATTTTGCAGAAAAAACTTTTGCCGATGAGAGCTATGAAGAAATTATTAATGAATATTATAAAAATAAGCCTATAAAACTTTCTGAGAATGCAGTAAAAGTTTTAGAAAGAAGATATCTGAAAAGGGATGAAGAAGGCAATTTGCTTGAAAGTCCCAGAGATATGTTTATTAGGGTTGCAAAAAATATAGCATCAGCGGAATTAATTTATGGTAAAACACAAAGGGAATTAAAAGATGTTGAAAAGCAGTTTTTTGATATTATGGCTGATTTAGACTTTTTGCCAAATTCCCCTACTCTTATGAACGCAGGAAAAGAACTTCAGCAGCTTGCAGCTTGTTTTGTGCTCCCTGTAGGAGATTCAATGGAAAAAATTTTTGAGGCATTAAAAGAGACTGCTTTGATTCAAAAATCAGGTGGTGGAGTAGGCTACTCTTTTTCAGATATTAGACCTAAAAATGATGTTGTCTTATCAACAAAAGGTGTTTCAAGCGGACCTATCTCTTTTATGACTGTATTTAATGCAGCTACTGATACTATTAAGCAAGGAGGGACAAGGCGTGGCGCAAATATGGGCATACTTAGAGTTGATCATCCTGATATTTTAGAATTTATTACAGCAAAAGAAGATAATAATAAGCTTACTAATTTTAATCTTTCTGTAGGAGTTACTGAATCATTCATGAAAGCTGTTGAAAATGATGAGCAGTACGAAATTATAAATCCTAGAACAAAGCAAGTTGTTAATAAATATAATGCACGAGAAGTCTTTAAAAGGATAGTAAAACAAGCTTGGAAAAATGGTGACCCGGGAATAATTTTTTTAGATAGGCTAAATAAAGATAATCCAACACCAAATATTGGAAGTATAGAAAGTACCAATCCTTGCGGGGAACAGCCTCTTTTACCGTATGAAGCATGTAATTTAGGATCAATAAATCTTGCTCATATGGTAAAGGAAGAAGGAGGAAAGCTTGTAATTGATTATGAAAAATTAAAGAAAGTTATTCATATTGCTGTTCGTTTTTTAGATGATGTTATTGATATGAGCAAATATCCTTTAAAAAAGATTGAAGAAATGGCAAAAGGCAACAGAAAAATAGGTTTAGGGGTTATGGGATGGGCAGATTTATTAATAATACTAGGTATACCATATAATAGCGAACAAGCTTTAGAGCTTGCAAAAGAGGTTATGGGTTTTATTCAGGAAGAATCTAAGACTGCTTCAAGAGAGCTTGCTCTTGAAAGAGGTAGTTTTCCTAATTTTAAAGGCAGTATTTATGATACTCCAGATGGTTACCCAATTAGAAATGCTACAACAACAACAATTGCTCCAACTGGAACACTAAGCATTATTGCAAATTGTTCTAGTGGAATAGAACCAATATTTGCAGTTTCTTTTATTAAAAATGTCATGGATAATGATAAATTAGTTGAAGTTAACCCCTATTTTGAAAAAACAGCGAAAGAATTAGGTTTTTATAGTGAGGAATTAATGGAAGCAATTGCTAAAAAAGGCAATATAAATGAATTTGAACAAATACCAGCACATGTAAAAAGAATATTTGTAACTGCTCATGAAATTGCACCAATATGGCATGTAAGAATGCAGGCAACATTTCAAGAGTATGTAGATAATGCTGTATCAAAAACTGTAAATTTTCCAAACAGTGCAACTGAAGAAGATGTAGAGGAAGTTTATATGCTTGCTTATAGGCTTGGATGTAAAGGCATTACAATATATAGAGATGGAAGTAGAGAAGGGCAAGTTCTTCAGGTTGGTTCTACAAAAAAAGAAGAAAAAAATGTAGCAATTGCTAAAGATTTAAGCAAAGTAAGCAGTAGCGTCAAAATAGATGCCCAAGATGTTGAAAACAACACAGTCTTAATTAAACATTCAAAAAATGAAAACCTGCAAAAAGCCCAAGAATCTAAAGAAGAGTTAAAAGAACCAACTTTAGTTTATCAGAATATAAAACCAAGGCTAAGGCCAGAAATAACAAGAGGTTTAACTAGAAAATATAAAATTGGAGGATGCGGCAAACTTTATGTTACTGTAAATTCTGATGATTATGGTATATGTGAAGTTTTTACAAGTACGGGTGAAGAGGGGTGTGCTGCTTTATCTGAAGCTGTAAGCAGACTAATCAGTATTACAATAAGGTCAGGAATTGAAATCGATTCGATTCTAAAACAGGTTTCAGGTATCCGTTGTATTACTTGTATAGCTGATGACCAAACCCATGTGTTATCCTGTCCTGATGCAATTGGGAAAGCAATAGAGTTTTATTTAAAGGGGTACAATAAATTTGATTTTAATGCAACAAGTGGACCAAAATCAATAATGATATGTCCTGAAGAAGGATGCGGTGGTATAATGGAGCCCGAGGGTGGTTGTTATGTCTGCAGAAAT
>JACVJA010000374.1 GCA_015661035.1 Candidatus Calidifonticultor daggyaiensis
TTGTTCCTTTAAAAAAGCAGGTTTATTTGATGAAAATACATTCTTATATTTTGAGGAAGAGATTTTTTTTAGAAAAGTTAAAAATTTAAATATGAAGGTTGTATATAATCCTCAAATTTATGTGTATCATGAGCATTCTGGGATTGTAAGAAAAGAATTTGATTTGATTTCTAAAAAATTATTACTTTTAGAATCTGAAAAGTATTTTTTATTAAATATCTTAAGATGCAATAAAACTAACTTTTTGTTTTTTATTTTTATTAGAAAATTAGAAATTATTTTATTTAAACTTATGATAAAATTTAAATCTTTTTTAAAAAGGACTTTAAAATAAAAAAGAACTGTAAAATAGCTTATCCTTAAAATAGTATTTATAAAATAATAAAAGAGTAAAAAATCAACATGAGTAGCTTAGTTGTAAAAAGTATTAATATTAACTTTTTAAAAAGAATTTTTTTAGTTTTTAATAATAATTTAGAGAATTATTTATTAATTTCTTTGTTTTTTTTACCCTTTTTTATACTTATAAATAGATTCCCTTTTCTTGCAGTTATAAATATTTTAGTAATTTTTATTATTAGTTTAACTTCATTTATAAAAAATAAATTTATAAATTCGTACAACTTAGCATTTGTTCTAATACTATTTTTAATTTATGCTGACTTTATTTTAAGTTATTTTTTTTCTAATCAAACTTTAAAAAATTTCTTTTCCTATCAGTTTTTAAGGTATGATGGAGGATTTTTTTTCTGTTATTTGCCCTTTTTTATTTTTATCGTCCCGTTTTTTAGTTATAAAAAAGTACTTTTATTTTTTTCTAATGTTTTATTTTTTGTATTTACCATATTCTCAATTGTAGGCTTTTTTGAGTTTTTAAGTGGAGATTATTTTTTAATGGTAAGAGTAGATGATATTTACGTTGGGCCAATGTATATTGCCCTTAATAACTCGCATAATGCTACAGGTGCTGTTTATTGTCTTGTTTGTATTTTTTTATTAGTATTTTTTTTATTTTCAGATAAATATTTAAAAGTCACTTATGGTGGAATGCTAATGATTAATTTTATTGCTTTATTTTTAACAAAAAGCCGGGGTAGCTTAATTGGATTTTTATTTGGAAGTTTAATTGTTCTTATTGTATTCAGCAAATCAATTATTAAATTTTTAAAAAGTTTAATAATTTTAATAGCAGTTTTAATACCAGTTGTAATTTTTACTAATTCTTTTGGTCGTATTATGGAGATTTTTAGGAGAACTGATTTAAACTCTTTAACAAGGCTTTTACTCTGGGATAGAGCTGTTTATCTCTTTAAACAGAGTCCTTTAATAGGTGTTGGTTTTGGTAGGTTTAATGACGTTATCTGGCATTATAATATTGTTCCTTTGCAGGGAAAATCAGGGATTATTGCTTTATTTAAAGAACCAGTATATATTTTTCATTCAGGTGATGCGCACAATATGTACCTGCATTATTTGGCTGAAACAGGCCTATTAGGTTTTTTTCTTGTTTTATCTTTTTGGGTTTTTTGTCTAACTTTTTTTATATATAATTTTATAAAAGAAAAAAATAATTTTAGTAAAAATATCTATCTTTGTTGTATTGGAGGTATTTTTGCATTGTTTTTTTTGTCAATAACGCAAAATTATTTTGCAAATCCAACAGTAATGTTATGTTTTTCTACTTTTATAGCATTAGCAGCTGGGCTTGCTTGGGAAAATGATTTAGAAAGATTTATCAAAAAAATGTTCTAGAATACTTTAAAAAAAACTTAGAAATTACTAATCTAATAATAAATAATTTAACATTAATGCTAAATTTATAGATAAAACTAAAAATAAAAAAATAATACCAATACAGCTAATTGCTAATACTAGTTTAAGGCTTATTAAATGTTAATTACAGTGATTACAGTATTAAAACTTAATTTAAATGTTTAATTTAGGGAAAAATAAATTGCTAAATAATATGAATTCAGTTTTTAATAAAAATGCAGTTTTTAAAAATTTAAAGACTGCAATTGTTCACTATTGGCTTGTAAATATGCGAGGAGGAGAAAAAGTTGTAGAATCTTTATGCAATATCTTTCCAAAAGCTGATATTTTTACATTGGTCTATAATAAAGAAAAGATATCAGAAGTTATTAATAATCATAATATTAAAACCTCTTTTATTCAAAAGTTTCCTTTTTCAATAAAAAAACACCAATTTTATCTGCCTTTAATGCCCTTTGCTGTAGAGCAATTTAATGTTTCCAATTATGATTTAGTAATTAGTTCTGAATCAGGAGTAGCAAAAGGGGTTATAACAAAACCTAATACTTGTCATATTTGTTATTGCCATAGTCCAATGCGTTATTTATGGAATATGTATTTTGATTATTTAGAAAATGAAAAAATAAAAGGGCTGAAAAAAAGTTTTATTATATTATTCTTTAATTATTTAAGACTATGGGATTTAGCCACTTCATTTAGAGTTGATTATTTTATTGCAAATTCTGAAAATGTAAGAAAAAGAATAAAAAAATATTATAGGAGAGATGCTTTTGTTATAAATCCACCAGTAGATATAGAGAAATTTAAATTTAGTGAAAAAAAAGAAAATTATTATCTTATAGTATCCCAGTTAGTATCGTATAAAAGAGTAGATTTAGCTGTTAATGCTTTTAATCAATTA
>JACVJA010000375.1 GCA_015661035.1 Candidatus Calidifonticultor daggyaiensis
ATATTAATATCTTTAACAACTGAAAACGCAATTGGCAATTTTAATTCAAAAGTCTCATACCTATCATCCATTAATCTTGTTATTATAATTTTGTCTTTTTCTATTTCATTAACTTTATTTGCATATCCAACAAATGGAATACCAATCATATGAGCCAGTTCTGGCCCTACTTGACCAGTATCTCCATCCAAAGTCTGCTTGCCTAAAATTATTAATTTCCATTCTTTTATCTTTAAAATAGCATGTTTTAAAGTTAAAGCTGTTGCCCAAGTATCAGAACCAGCAAAAGCCCTATCAGATAATAATATTGCCTTATCAACTCCTAAAGAAATTGCATCTCTTAAAATTGATTGGGCTTGTGGTGGGCCCATTGATATAGCAATTACTTCAATATCATCGTTAAAATTATTTTGATTAATAAGTCTTTCTTTAAGCCTTATACCTTCCTCTATTGCATAAGTATCAAATGGATTTATTGTGGTTTCAACACCTTCTCTAATTAATGTATTTGTCTGTGGATTAATTTTTATTTCT
This sequence comes from Candidatus Calidifonticultor daggyaiensis, assembly GCA_015661035.1. Taxonomy (GTDB): domain Bacteria; phylum Actinomycetota; class Humimicrobiia; order Humimicrobiales; family Humimicrobiaceae; genus Calidifonticultor; species Calidifonticultor daggyaiensis. The sequence continues at coordinate 535 of JACVJA010000375.1, forward strand.
GTAGTTGCTGGGACTTGTTTTATACATACAACTATTCTAAAAATTTTAACCTCCTAAAAATTCAAATTTTAAATTCCTCTTTTAATCATTTCTAAAGCAATTATATTTCTTTGGATTTGATTTGTTCCTTCATAAATTTGAGTAATTTTAGCATCTCTCATCATTTTTTCAACCGGATAATCTTTCATATAACCATATCCACCTAAAATCTGAATTGCATCTATTGTTACTTTCATTGCTACATCAGAAGCGAAAAGCTTAGACATTGCAGATAACCTTGCAACATTTTTTTCACCACTATCAATAACCCTTGCTGTATAATAGACAAGAGCTCTAGCTGCTTCAACTTGTGTTGCCATATCTGCTAGCATGTGCTGTATTGCCTGAAAAGATGAAATTGGAACACCAAATTGTTTTCTAACTTTAGAGTATTCTAGTGCTTCTTCAAGTGCAGCTTGTGCAACACCAACTGCTTGGGCTCCTACTGCTGGTCTAGACTGGTCAAATGTTCTCATAGCTATAATAAAACCCATGCCTTCAGAACCAATTAAATTTTCTTTTGGTATTTTACAGTCTGTAAAAATAAGTTCTCTAGTAGCAGAAGCTCTAATTCCTAATTTGTTTTCTTTTTTACCAAACTCAAATCCTTCAGTTCCTTTTTCAACAATAAAAGCGCTGACTCCCCTTGGCCCTTTTTCAGGATTTGTAACAGCAAAAATTGTGTAAATATCAGCTTCTCCACCATTGGTTATCCATTGTTTTGTCCCATTAAGTATGTAAAATTCATTATCCTTTACAGCTCTTGTTTTTATAGATCCAGCATCACTTCCAGCTTCTGGCTCAGTCAATCCAAATGCTGCCAGCTTTTCACCACTTGCACAAGGAGGGAGATATTTTTGTTTTTGCTCTTCACTACCCATTAAAATAATTGGTATAAAGCCTAAACCGCTAGCAGCATAAGTTGTTGCAACGCTTAAATCTCCTCTGCTTAACTCCTCAGTTGCAAGACACACTTCAAATATTCCTGTACCCATACCTCCATATTTTTCAGGTATAAAAAGTCTAAAAAGATCACTCTTTCCAATTTCTTTTATAATTTCCCATGGAAAAACTTCTTTCTCGTCTAATTCAGCTCTTACAGGTAATATTCTTTCATTAACAATTTGTCTGCAAATGTCAACAATCATCTGTTGATCATCAGTTAATAAATAATGCATAAACTGCCTCCTAAACTGCCCATTTTTAATATTTTATTTTTCAAATTTTTTATTTTACAAATATTTAAATGATATTTAAATAAACAAAATTTAAATTAATAAAAGCAAGTTTTATAAATTTAAACAAGTTTTATAAAAAGACGCTTTTATTTAATCATAGTTTCAATTAAAAATAATTATAATTAGAATAAAGCATGTATAGAATAAATTTTATTAAAAGCTATGAAACTTAAAAAACCAACTTGCGTCTTTAAGCAGTAAGATTCTTAATATTATTTGTATTTTAAAAATTTTTGTAATTAAAATTATCAAATTATATTTTTTAATTTTAAAAATATAAACAAAAACAAGTAATTTAAAATTATAAATAAAACCTGGAGGGCAATTGTTTAAAAAATTTTATAATAACAACAATAATAACAATAATAGAATCATTAGTTTCAGCTCTAATAGTTCTACAACATATTATTCTAAAGCTTATAGTTTAACCAACATTAAAGATAAAACTACTTTAAATAATTTATTAATAAAAATTACATTTTCTATAGTTTTTTCTTTTTTAATGGTTATATCTGCATGGTCTTTTTTTTATTTACCGTTTACCCCAGTACCAATTACTATGCAAGTTTTTACTGTACTTTTATCAGGCTTATTTTTAGGCAAAAATTGGGCATTTGTTTCACAATTATTATATATATCTTACGGTTTTTATGGCTTTGGTGTATTTGCAGGTTTTAAAAATGCTTTTTCAGCTTTACCTGGACCTACTGGAGGCTATATTATTGGATTCTTATTTGGTGCATATATAACAGGTTTTTTGTATGAAAATTTAAGTTTAAAAAAGCAAAATATAAATTTAAATATAATAAACGTAAATAAATACATTAGAAACTTTATCGA
>JACVJA010000376.1 GCA_015661035.1 Candidatus Calidifonticultor daggyaiensis
AAAAATTTTTTAATGGCATCTTTTTGATAATCTCTTAATTTTAAATTAACATTATCAAATAAGGAGTCTATAATATTATCATTTTTTTTAATTTTTTCTTTTATAACTTCAAATTCTTTTTGTTCATTTAATATTGTATTATTAATTTTAAATTTAATATTTTCTCTTTGTAATAATACAATCAAATCTTTTAAAAGACCGACAGGAAGCATTTTTTTGTCTATTAAATAAAGATGTAAATAATCGTCTTTTTTAAAAAATATTTTATTAAAATTATATACATCACTTTTCCGAATAGAAAAATAATTATAAATTTTTTCTTCAAGTAATTTATTTTCTTTTAAAAAATTTAAATATAAAAAACTTGGGAATTTAAAAATTTCAACTTCAACTTTATTATTCTGACCCATTTTAAATTTAATTTATTAAACTAGAACTTTTTTTCTTTTTTGTTTTTTTATTTTCTTTTTCGATTTTCTCATCATTGTTTTCAAAACTATTAAAATCAATATTATTATAACTTTCTAAGTCCGAAAATATATTTTGATTTAGATTATTGTCTTTAAATTCTTGAGAATTTTTTACAATAAATTCAACTTGATTTAATATTTTATTATATTCAACATCATAATTTTTAAATAATTCAAAAATAAAAGGAGTTAAAATGTCAAAGTTATTTATCAATTTAGTATTATTTAAATATTCTTCAAATGTTGTTATATTATTTTCACTATTAAAAACATTATCAACAAAATAACTATTAGAAATACTTTCCGTTAAATGAACATTATGAACTTTAGTTAGTTCAATTTGTTTCTTTTTATCAATCAAAATTTTAAAAATTTCCAAGTCTAATTTAGAAATTAATAAATTTTCAAATTTTTTAATAAGTTTATTAATTTTAATATTTAAATAATTTGAATTTAACATATTTGACATCATTTTGAATTCATTATTGTCTATTTTATTATTTTTTAATATTTTATATAAAATAGCCGATGACATACTATAATTTTCTTGTTTATAATAATTTATTCCAAAATATTTAAAAAATTCAAAAATAATATATAAGGCTAATTTGCTTAGATATTGTATTGCAAGATAATTTCTATAGTTTGGATTTAATATTATATAAAAATCTATTATGATATTGCTTATATAATGTTCTATATCTTTAAGTGATTGTATCAAATTTAAAATTAATTGAAGTTCTTGTAATTGTTCTTTTCCCAAACTTAATAATATATCTTGTTGAATATTATTAGATTGATTTAAAAAATAAATATAAATTAATCTATTAACCAAAATAAGAAAATTTAACTTTTTAATAAATTCTAAATATAACATTCTAAAAATTAATTCGTTTGCTTTCTTTGGATTTTTAGATATTATAAGCATTGTATTATTTGAATTTAAAAATGGTTCTAATAAATTATTGTCTTTTAATAGTTTTAATAACTTCTTAATTTTTATCTTTTCATTTAAAGAAATTATATAATTGTCAGATTTTAAAAAATCCAAAACAAAGGAATAACTGTTAATAATATCAGATATTTGTTTTTTATAATTTAATAAAAACAATTGAATCAACAAATCATTATTTTGACTTGGATCTATTTTAATAACTGATTTTAAAAAATTATTATTTTCTAAAAATTCTAAAATATTTTTAACTTGCTCATTATAATTTTTATAATTTATAAATTTAAACAACTCCGAGATAAAATTAGAGACTTTATATGACATATCAAAATTTAAATTTAAAATTTCAGTTCTTATTAAATTATAGTTCATAGTATTTATATTTTCTAGTCCTACAATATCATATAATTTAATATCTTGTAATACAAAATTATTAAGAGAATAATAATCATAGTTTAAATAATTATATTTAACTAATTGATTTATAAATTTAATTTTATCTAAATTGCTTAAAATATTATTATCAAAACTTGTTTTTTGTTCTTGTTTATCAAAATTCAATTTTAAATTTTTAGCAATTAAATTAAATGTTTCTAAATTTATCACTGGATAAAATCCTTGTTTAATATTATTTGTTAAGTTAACATTCACCTTTAAATTTTGGCTATTAACATCAAAAATTTTAAAATTTAAATTACTTTCCAGTATTTGAGGACATTGTAGAGGAAAAACCAATGTATTAGTTTTTTTATTAAAAAATCCAATTAAATTTCTTGTGTAAAAATTTAAATTTAAATTATAATTTAATTCATTTTGTTGTTGTTTTAGTTCAGATTGATTTTTGTTTATATTATTATAATAAACTAAAAAATAATTTTCAAAAATATTTTTAGAATTCCAAGCGCCATAAAATTTATTATTTATAAACGCAAAATTATGAACTCCTAAGTCATTATATACATTTTCATCTTTCTCGTTTTTATTTAATATTGGGTTATAATAATTATTTAAATAATTTGTAAACGGAACTAAGTATATATTTTTTAAGTGTTTTAAATATTTATTTATTTTTTTATTTATTTTTTTATTTTTAAAAATAAACTCATTAAATTTTTTGTCGAGTAAGAAATTTAATTCAAAATCTTTAACAATATTCTCAAGAATATCATTTAATTTTAAATTTTGTTGTAATTGATCTTGGAAATTGTCAACTTTTGTTTTATT
>JACVJA010000377.1 GCA_015661035.1 Candidatus Calidifonticultor daggyaiensis
AATTAAATTTTTTTTATAAATTTGATTATGACTTTTAAAATAGAATTAAATTTAAATATAATAAAGACTTACAGCTTAATTTTGTCTAAAATATTTATAGACAATAAGGTTTATTTTAAATAGAAGGGTTAAGTAAAATTTGAAAGTCTTCTCTAGTTCACCTCCCTTCATGTAATTATAAGGTTATTTTATTTCAAACCTTAAGTTAACAACTTTTTACAGTTAATTAGGTTAAATTTTATTTTTATAAATTTAACTTTGATAAACTTTTTAAAAGAAAACTAAATTAAAATAAATTAAAAAAGAAAAACGATTTTCTAAAAAATACCACAATTAAAACTTTTTGTCAATAATGCTGATTTTTGTTTTTCATTAAAATTATTTTTTTAGCTTAAGTTTATAATTAGGTATTAACTGACTATTTATTCATTATAATGCTTATTAAATTAATCCTTTCTTTTTATAGTATTCTGTAGCTTCTTTTAATATTTTATCTATTTCTTTATCTTGCTCTGGACTTAAAGGTATAGGTTTATAAGTTGCTAATATTTCCTCATATTTTTCTTTTGCTTTATCTATTACAGTTTTTTTACCGGTATTTACCCATTCCTGGTAAGATGTTTTATCAAAAATTTTTGGCATATAATCCTCTGTTTTCCAAAAAGTTCTGGTTTGCTTTGAATTTAAAAAAGAGCCACTAGACCCAACCTCTTTTATGACGTCCATCCCAATCATTTCATCATTTACAGTAATTCCTTCAACTATTCTACCAATAGTATTTGCAATATCATCATCAATTATTGCTAAAATAGGATTGTATGCAAGTTCGGCAGTAACACCACCATGTAATACTATTAAATTAGCTCCAGATAAAGCAGATGCTGTTGCAAGTGGTAACTTTTCTGCACCAAGCTGATAGTCAATTATTTTAGAATTTGAGAAAGCTGAACCAGTGTTATTAATTGGTATTTTATAGTATGAATGCCAAATTTGATTATAAGCCATTTGATGTAAAGCTATTGCTGCTGTGCCAAAATTTAAGTCACCAGTCATCATGTTCATTGCTGACACAAAATTATTAGCTATAACCCCACAACCTGGTTTTATACACTGAAGTAAAACTATTATTGCTAAAAGTTCAGCATTATGAGAAACAGAAGCTCCTGCAATAGTTATTGGATGTGAACCACCCATTATTGAGCCTGAAGCTATATATATTGGAAAACCTGCTTCAAGATAATAAAATGCAGCATTACATGGGTCCTCAGCTAAAGATAATGGCGCTGCTCCTTCAACACATCCCATTATTTGTGCACCTACTGCCTGTGCAATTTTTGTTTCCCAAATAAAAGTGTCAGTTGGTTGAGCACCCCTTGAAGGTTTAGTAGAAAACCTGTGTCTTTGTGCACAAGAAACAGGACAACTCATAACAGGCGGTATACCTTCAATTTCAAAATAAGGTGTGTAAGACGGAAAACAATTAACAGAGCTTAAATAATCAGAAATAATAACACCAATGTTATTTTGTTCAAGTGTTGGCATTGTAACTATACCAGTATCAATATCAACATGCCTTGCCCCTGCAGAATTCATAAAATACAAAGTATTACCCCCAAGCCTTATGCTCTTCTCTTCAACACGCGCTTTTAAATAAAAACTTGAAGGTGTTTTATTTATAGCCCATTCAACAAGACTAGGAGGAAGCTTTGCTACCATTGTTTCCCAATTAACTCTTGCACCATGTTCTTCAAGCAATTTTAATGCACGCTTAGATTCATATTTAAAACCAACTTCATCCAAAATATTCAAAGTTGCTGTATGTATTTGTTCAACTTGACTCTCAGTTAAAACCTTGATAGGCTCAAAATTTCTCTTAAAACCCTTTTGCATATTTCCCTCCCAAAAAAATTTTTTTAATTAGTTTTTATTGAATATAATTCTAAATTAATCTAAATAATAACTATTCTAAATTTAAAAGCCTTTTACAAACTTTTACACCTTCTGGTGCTGTTGCCCCATATCCATCTGCTCCAATTGAATCTGCAAATTCTTGGTTTATAGGACTACCACCTACAATAACTTTCACTTTATCTCTAAGCCCTGTTTGCTTTAACCCTTCAATAACTTTTTTTTGTTCCATTGCGGTTGTGGTAAGCAAAGCTGACATTGCAAGAATGTCTGGTTTTTCCTTTTCGATTGCTTGTAAGAAATCTTCGCCTTTGACATTTACGCCTAAATCTATAACCTTAAATCCTGCTGCATACAAAAGGGTTGCTACCATACTTTTTCCAATTGAATGGATATCACCAAAAACTGTTCCAATCACAACTTTACCTAAAGACTTTTGCATTAAACCTTTTTTCTCAATAGCTTTATTAATTATTGGGAAAGCTTTTTTTAAAACTTCAGATGCACAAACTAAATCTGGTAAAAAAAGTTCTCCTTTTCCAAATCTTTCGCCAACATCTCTTATTGCTTCTGTTAAAGCATTTGCAGCAGACATTGGGTCTATGCCACTTTCAATAGCCTCATTTGCAACTTTTTCTGCATTATCAATATCAAAATTAAAAATAATATCCTTTAGCTTTTGAATATAATCTGTCATTTATTCTCCCTTCCTATTTACAAAATTTGGTTACAAA
>JACVJA010000378.1 GCA_015661035.1 Candidatus Calidifonticultor daggyaiensis
ATCCCTACAATAAAATTTTTTAAAATATTTAATTTTTTTATATCATTAAGCCATAATCCAATTCCAATAACAATAAAAGAAGGGACTATTGGTAAGATATATCTTGCATAGTTTTTTGTAAATAAAGATATAAAAAGAAAATAAAAAATTGTCCATCCTGACAATAATACTCTTTTTTTATCAATAAAGTTTATTTTATTAAAAAATCCAATTAAACATATGAAAAATATAGGTGGCCCAATTCCATATGCAAGAGCAAATAAGTAAAACTTCCATTTAAAACTAAAAGATGTATGTTGTTTTAGTTCAAAAAGTGGTAATGGGAATTTTATAAAAAAATATGGATTTGTTATCGCAAAAGAAATTAAGGCACCTGCTATAATACATATTAACGAACTGATACTCCTTTTTATTGTTTTATTTGTTAGTAAAGCAGTTAAAAATGGAATAAAAAGTAAAACTATGAAGGGTATTTTGATACCAAAAGTAAATCCACATATTATTCCTGCAATAAAAAATCTTTTATAAGAAGGATATTGAAGTACTATTAATGAATAATATAAACAGAACATTGTCCAGAAAAGAGCAGGGATATCAACATACATATAAGATGAATTTAGGATAATTAAAGGAGAAAACGAAATTAAAAAAGATACTATATATGCATTAATTTGTTTTTTGTATATTTTTTTTGAAATTAAATAAGATAAAATTATTACACCAACACCATAAATTACATTAACTATTCTTCCTAAAATATAGAATTTCCCAATTTCGTCAGGATTTAAAAAATAAAAATCCAGATTTTTTGTAAGTTTTAAAAATTTTAATTTGTAAAATAAGAAAAATATCAAACCGATAAAATAAATATAAGCACCACCTATACCAAACTGGTGTGGATTAAAATCAAATTTTTCGGGATTCATTGTAGAAATTACCTTAATTATAAAATATTCATCAGGATGATAACTCCTTATTGAATTATATAAGTTTCTAGGTAATTTTTCTTTTTCAAATTCGGGATGGAGAGAAAGATAATACCCATATCCTTTCCAAAGTTCTTCTTGTTTAAATTGTTTAATTGTTTTTAATGTCTCATTCAAACTATCCTTTTTATAAAAATACAACATATTAATCTTTTTCGAAGGGATTCCCCAATTAATACCAAATATGTAAAAGAAAAAAATTATGACAAAATAAACTCCTAATAAAAAATTATTCTTTTTCAATAAATTTATAATATTTTTTATCTTCCCCATTTTAGAATTTTTTCTTTAATAAAAGATAATATTATTTGAGATGCTAATATTTCTTCATTCTGTTTGGTTCGTTTAAAATTTTTGTAGTTTCTAATAAAAAAATCTTCTTTTTCATCGTCTAAAAATGAAATATATGCTGTTTCTCCAATGCCTTCTATTCTTTCCGTTTTTTTTCTACATATTAAACATGGTTTATTTAAATAATAGGTTTCTTCTTGAAGAGTGCCTCCATCTGTAAAAACAAATTCTGAGTTAGTCACAAGATAAAGGAATTGTGGATAACTTATAGAAGGTAAAATTATAATTCTAGGATTATTCTGTAATAATTTTTTTCTGTATAAAATACTCATTGCATGTCTATCAATAATAAGAAGCACATTTAACTCTTTAGCAATTTTTTGTAATGTTGAAATAATATGAGAAATTCTTGTAGAATGGTATAAATTCTCTTTTCTATGGATTGAAGCAATCACATATGGTTTTTGAAGATAATTTTTTTGGAATTCAATTTTTGAAAATTTATTAATAATAAATTCAATAGATTCAAAAACAGTATTTTTATATGTATTTACTATTATTTTTCTTTTTGAAGAAATATTTTGACATGCCCATTCATTAGGACAAAAAATAATATCAGAAATTCTATCTACAACTCTTCTTATAATTTCTTCTGGAAATGGTTCAAAAATATTAAACGACCGCAATCCACCTTCAATATGGATTAGTTTCATTGAAAAAATTTTAGATACGAAAGCACCCATTAATGTTGATTCTGTATCTCCATGAATAATCATTAGAACTTCATTTTTACAATTATATCCTCTTATTTTTAAAAGAGATTTCATGAAACAAAAGATCCACCATATAACTGCTTCTATAATATTGCTTAGGTCTTTTTTTCTTTTTGTAATTATAATATCTGGTTTTTTAACCTCAAAGATTTTAGATAATTCATATATTGCTTTTGTATGCTGACCAGTAGCTATAAAAAAATATGGAATATTATTTTTTTTCATTTGCTGCATTAAAGGAGCAATTTTAATAAATTCGCCTTTTGTACCACACCAGAAAATTATGGATGGAATATTGTTCTTTTCATAATATTTTTTAATTTTTAAAAGAGAAAAAAGCATTTTAAAAGAATCTCTAAATATTCTAACTGATGAACAAGGAGAATTATACCACACAATTCCAACTTCTGCAATTTTATATCCTTCTTTTTTTGCTTTTGCAAGAACTTCTACATCAAAAGCAAATCCGCCTGTTTTAAGTTGACTAAATATTTTTTTACCTTGTTCTTTTTTGAATAATTTAAATCCACACTGAGTATCTTTAAAATCTTTTATAACAATTAATCTGACAAGTATTGGGAAAATTTTACC
>JACVJA010000379.1 GCA_015661035.1 Candidatus Calidifonticultor daggyaiensis
AAATCCTGATTTGGTTATTGAATTCTTCATTTTCATTTTTATACTTAGAACAATCAAACTTATAGTAATTAATAATAATTTCTTTAACTTTTAAATGCATAGATTTAATCAGATCTGGGCTTGCAGCGCTGTCTTGACCAATCGCCCATCGGGGTTCATATATAAAGAGGATTTTATTTAAATTACTAGCATCAACATTTTTCAGACCAATGCTAATTTGTCTCTTTAATACTTTATCAGTTATTCCCTTTTCAAGTTCTTCTTTAGTTTCACCTATAAAAAATAAAGGAGTGATATTATTCCTAAGACAAGCAATAATTTTTTTATTTATATTCTCATCAGTTTCACCAAAATATAGCTTTCTTTCTGAATGACCAAGATACGCACTATCACAACCCAAGTCTTTTAACATCATTGGTGACACTTCACCAGCATAAGCTCCAAAATCTTCCCAAAATAAATCTTGAACACCAACTTTTATATTTAATTTATTTAAATTGTTTTTTACATATTCAAAGGATAAAAAATCAGTCATTATATGAACTTCAAGAATATCTTGATTATAACCTTTAAAATTTTGCTTTACAAAATTTACATAATCTTCTACTTCTTGCCTTGATTTCATGTAGATTTTCCAATTTGCAAAGAAGACCATTTTTCTAAAGTATTTTATCTTTTTTAATTGATTGCTAGAACCTTTAATTGACATAAAAACTACCTTTTAAAATATTACTGATAAATTTCTTGCAATAAAGTAAAAAATAAGTTGTTATTTAATAATATTATTAAACTAGATCTGGCCAATTAAAAAATCTATTTCTTTAATCTTTTTAAAACCTCTTCTATTATGCTTGAGATTATTTCCCTATAATTTTTGTCTATATTGTCTATAATAATATTATCACTTATAGTATTATCGCTTTGATTTTGCTTTAATTCTGTCCCGGTGTTTAAATTATCCTTTTTTCCTAGAGCTTGCTTTATATTACCATAAACAACTGATCTACCATATATATCTGTGTAGACATAATCAGGACTGCAAACTTCTTTAGACATATCAATAGTTTTAAAATCTTCTTTTGTAAACTGCTTATGAATTGAAAAGTCAGCTTTAGGATCATTTCCGAACATTATTTGCCTATAAATTAATATCTTTGCACAATTGTTTGCAACTTCTGTATACATAAAGGCGTCATTTAAGTTAGCACCTGCAGCAAAACTTCCATGAAAAGGTATATTACAAATTAATGCACAGCCTGGTTCAATTTCTCTTCTTCTCTTAAAATTTTTTACGACTTCTTCAGCTTGTTCAATTGAGCCAGGTACAACTTCCGGAATATTTGTAATTGGCTGAAGCCCAATAACTGCTCTAGTTCCTTCGCTTACTGCAGGTATATCCATATGAGCTGCGCCAAATGCCATCATAAAAAAAGGATGCCCATGAATTACAGCATTTACATCAGGGAAATTTTGATAAATTAAATAATGTGTTGCAGCTTCACGGGAAACCATATCAGCCTTACCAATAACAGGAACTTTACATAAATCTGTAACAATAATTGAATCTTCATCAATTTCCCATTGATGGTCATGTCCTGACCTTCTTGGGTTAATATACACAAGGTTTCCATCTCTAACAGAAATGTTGCCTCCACTTGAATCAGTTAAATCCCTATCATATAAAAGTTTCCCAATCTTACAAATAGACTGCCTGATATTTTTTAAATCAACCATTAGTGACCACTCCATTAGTTAAAAAGTTTTTAAAATAATTTAAAATCTAGTTATAACAATTATTTAAAAAAACAAAAAAAGCAATATTTAAAAAATTAACTAGAAAAAACAAATTTTAAAGAAATTGAAATAAGAGCAAATTAATCACAACCAATAAAAGTATAATAGAATTGTTATATTAAAACAATATTAATTTATAAATTGTTATTTTTTAAAATTAATTAATATTTTTTATTGCTAAATTTAAAAAATTATAAGAAGTATTTATTTTCAAGATATTCTGTATATTTTTTACGCTCTGCGTGCCTACCGCCTTCAAATTCAGTTTCAAGCCAGACTTTAACTATCTCTTTTGCAACTTCAATTCCAATTACTCTTGAACCAAAAGCCAAAACATTTGCATCATTATGCATCCTGGACATTTTTGCTGTAAATATCTCATTACAGAGTGCAGCTCTAATTCCTTTAATTTTATTAGCACAAATACTCACTGCAACACCTGTGCCACAAATACATATACCTTTTGAAATTTTCCCCTCCTTTAATGCTAATGCTAAATCTTCAACAAATCTATAATCTCTTTGGCTTTCTTCATTAAAAAAACCAAAGTCTATAACCTCATATCCATAGCCTGTTAACCACTCTTTTATTAATTTCTTATATAGAAAACCAGCGTGGTCTGCTCCAATTCCAATGATTTTATTATCTTTTATATTTAGATTATTTTCATTATATTTAGTATTAATAAATTTGACATTATTTTCATTTTTAACTTTTTTATATTTCAACTTCTTATTCCTCCCATTTTAATGCTCTTTGCACAGCTTTTTTCCATCCTTTATAAAGAATTTCAGCTTGGGCACTCTGCATTTTTGGTGTATAAACTTTATCCATTTCCCAGTATTT
>JACVJA010000380.1 GCA_015661035.1 Candidatus Calidifonticultor daggyaiensis
TTATTTAAGTAGTTGATATCTTGATGGTCATGATTATGATGTTGGTCCTCATTTTTATTGCAATGATGGTGTTTATTATTGTTATTACCACTATTAATACTATTAATAATAATATTATTAATATTACTGTTGGTAATATTATTAATTGTTTTTGAACCAAGGCCATATCCAACTGCGTCTATTTTTATTTCAGGAATATCTCCAAAATTTTTTACCAAACTTTTTATAATTGCAGCACCTGTTGGAGTTGTAACTTCAAAATCAAAATCTCCTCCATATACTGGTAACTCTTTTAAAATTTCAATTGTTGCTGGTGCCGGTATAGGTATTTTGCCATGCATTGTGCTGGCAAAACCTTTACCTAAAGGAATGCTGCTGCAAAAATAATCTTCAATTTTTAAACTAACTACACCAATAGCTGCGCTTACAATATCTATTATTGAATCTAGTGCACCAACTTCATGAAAACGAACATTATCTATAGGAATATTATGAATTATAGACTCAGCTGCTGCAATTTTAGAAAAAATTTCAAGGCTTATATCTTTAATCTCTTTGCTAAGCTTGCTTTTTTGTATTATAAATTTAATGTCTTTATAGTCTCTTGAGGGCTGATCATCACTTATAAAAACATTAAATTTAGTTGCAACTATTGAGCCTGCTTTTAATTTTTCTATAAAAATTTCATACCCGGATAATTCTAATTTCTTTAGCTGATCTTTTAAAATATCACTATTAAAATAATTTGAGTTTAAATCTAAAAGTGCGCCAACAAACATATCTCCGCTAATACCAGAAAAACAATCTATATATAAAATTTTTTTCAATGCTTAATCCTTTTTTAAAATTTTAATATTTTTTAAACGCTAATTTTTTTTAAAAATTTTTCACTGTTACTAAAAATAATTTCATCAACTATTTCTTTGCCTATCCCTGCTGATAAAGCTAATTTCTTTTGAAAATCGCCTTTATATAAATCATTGTGGCTATGTGCATCACTGTTAATTAACAATTTTGCATCATGTTTTAGGCTAAGCTTTGTAACCAAACCATTTGATAAACAATGACCTTGCCTTTTTGTTAATTCTAAGTATATATCATTTTTTACAGCTAATTTTACTTCCGCCTCGGTAATCATACCAGGATGAGCTAATATATCTACATATTCAGAACATAAAGCAAAAAAATTTGTTTTTTCTTCGACTGGCTCTACAATAGTCTGTCCATGAACAACTACAACTTTAGCTCCATTTTCTTTTGCATATTTTGCCATATCTTTTATACTTTTAGCAGGTACATTTGTTAACTCAACACCAGGAATTGCAATAATATCCCAAAATTTTTGTGCTAACTTACAATCTTTTACAACCCCAACAATAACTTCATCAATGTTACTATAACTTACATGGTCAGTTATCGCTATTGCCTTATATCCAAAAGAGTGAGCACATCTAATTAACTCTATAGGACTATTAACACCATCAGAAAAAAATGTATGGGTATGAAAATCAAAAATCATTTTAACTCCATTCAAAATTGAGTAAAATTATTAGAAATATTAATAAAAATAATAAAAAAAAATACAAAATAATTTATATATTTTATAGCATTTTATATATTTTATAAAAATTTATTTGTTCAAATTTTTTTTCAATTGTATTATACAAGAAAAGTAAAAATTGTAATAAAAATTTTAATTGTAATAAAAATTTTAACAAAAATTTTATATTGGAATACTTTTTAAAATTTATTTATGTAATTGGTAAAGCTGTATGCCATCAACTTCCTGAAAAAAGCTTTTACGCAGGAAATATGCAGTTTTGTGTTTGTACAAGGTGTTCGGGTATATATATAGGTTTTTTAATTAGCTTTTTATTGCTTTTAATCATATTTAATAAAAGGCAGTCTAATCTTGCCCCTATATATGTTTTAATAATTTCAATTATTTTTATTTTAACTATAATTATTGAAAAAACTATATCTTTTTTTGTTTTATATCCATCAATTGCTTTTAATAATAATTTGCGCTTTATTACTGGGTATCTTGCTGGTACTGGAGCAACAATATTTATTTTTCCAATCTTTAATTATCAATATTTTTGTCTTTCAAGAGAAGAAAAAATTTTTACAAAAGGCTGGCAGTTTTTAATCTTTTTAATTTTAAATTTTATACTTATTTTTTTTGGTTTGATTAATTATTATATTTTTAAACTTATTTATTTTTATATAACTGTAATTGGTATTATTTTTACATTTCTTATAGTTAATTTATTGCTAATATTGCTCATTCCCCTATTTTCAAAAAAAGCAAACAGGTATTTCTCAAAATTTTTAATTATGCCAACAGTTTTAAGTATTTTTATGTCTGCAGTTGAATTATTAATTTTATACAAATTTCATTTATTTATTGAAAATAACTTCTAAAAATAAATAAAAGTTTTTAAAATTATATAAATGCAGAAAAATTTATAATTAAACCCAGGAAAAGAAAGCATCTTTTTTTCGTAATAACAATTAAAATAAAACATTAATGGTTAAGGATGATTATTTCAAAAAACCGTTCGAAAGACGAGCGGGCACGTTTTCTCCAAAGGATGAGAGCGAGGAATGAGACCGAGAAATATTTTCCTCACTGGGGAA
>JACVJA010000381.1 GCA_015661035.1 Candidatus Calidifonticultor daggyaiensis
CTCAGCTGGGAGAGCGCCTGCCTTGCAAGCAGGAGGTCAGCGGTTCGATCCCGCTCATCTCCACCATTTTTTAAAATTCGTAAGAACTTGATTTTGGACCCCCGGTTATAAATGTTATAAATAATAAAATAGTGGGGTATTTAATTTGGATATTATTTTAAAAAAAAATTACCTTTGACAAAGTTTATATCATATTCTACTTTAGCCTTATCATTGGTGCTTGTGACTCTACATGGAATAGGACTGAATTTGTAATATGCTGCAAAATCTTTATACATCTGCTTAAGCTTAATATATAGGTTCATAAAAGTTAGCTTCTAGTATTGCTGATTTTAGATTATCTATCATGATATATGCAGGTACACCACTTACTTTTTAAATTGGCTACATAACGTCTTACAGTAGGGTATGAGCCTCTAAATCCATCTCTGGCTAGCTCCTCATGAATTCTTCTTACGCCACTTAGGTCTTTTTTTAAAAGCTAAAAGTACTTTTTGTTTGTAGTTATCAATTGAGCATTGCCTTGGTTTGTATACTGGTGTCTCAACTCCTTTCTCCAAATTTTTTATTACCTTGGCCACGATCTTCTAATCATGGCCGGTAAGCTTTGCTATTTTTGTTTTTTGTTTTTTCCCATAGTGTCTTTATGGTTGTATAAATGCTTGCTACTAACATTTTTCTCATCCCTTAAGTGTATAAGGAAGGATTCTATCAGAATTAATTAATATTTTGTCTAAGATCTACACTATGGAATTTTCATGACCATAAGCTATGGAATTTATTTTACCATTGAGAGCTCATTTTGTGCCGCAATTTAAAAAACAACTGACAAAGTCAAGAGTTTCACTGCTAAAGTTGTTATCTAATGACAGACATTTAGGTATATATCTCATTAGATTTAAACATCTGGTACCAGCTAAGTGCTATATCAAGTCTTTTAATGCTTCTTTATTTATACCTGCACTTTTTAAAATTGCAATACAAGTACCTATTGGTAAATCTCTCTTATGAAATGGAACAACAACTCTTGTTTTTGTTTCAGGGTGGTAATAAATATGATGACTTCCTTTGGTTTTGTCCAGAACAAATCCTTTTGATTTTAATATCTTGATAATCTTTGCAGGAGTTAGAACAGGCGAATCAGGCATTCTCTCTTACAGTTAAAGTATATTCTAATATATTTTCTTCAGTGGGTATAACTTCACCATGAGACTTTAGGCTTTCAATATATAATTCTATAGCTTCTTTTGCATTCATTATGGATTCATCAATAGTTTCACCATAGGTAATACAACCAGGAAGAGAGGGAACAAGTACTGTATATCCCCCTTCGGGTTCCTTTTTTAAAAGTATTTTATAATTTAATGTTTTCATCTTTTTATTATTATTTTAAAATTTTTAATAATTTTATTATATTATTGTTTTATTTAAAAGTAAAATAACAATAAAAACAGCTCTGAAAACTCTTCTAAACCATAAAATCTTTCGTTTTCATACTGCTGCCTCTATTACTGAAAAAAGGTATATGATAAGAAAGGTAAAAACATTTATTGATTGTCATTGTTAGAATTAACAATCTAAAGGAAGGCAAATACTTTAAACTACTTTTTATAAGCTAGTATATTAAACAGATGTATGAATATTTTGCTAGCTATGACGGGTTTATGACGATTTTATGCAGGGTTAAAAGCCCAAACAATAAGGCTAAAGAAGGCTAAAGTTAAATATTGTATAAAATTTGTTAAAAGTAATTTTTTTAAAGTAATATCTAAAAGATATAAAAAAAGGATTAATTTATTTTTACTACTAACAAAAAATTTTAAATCCTTAAGGAAAAGATATTTGCTTATTATGTAATAGGTTCAGCAATAATTAAGATAATTTTTCATTATTGCGTTATTATTCATATACATAATTAAAACTATAAAACAAGAAATATTAAGAAAAATATTAAGAAAAATAAATGTTAAAGATTAACAATTTTTTTAATTAAGGGTCTTTAAATTTTTGTAATCAGATACTCTGGAATTTTACTTGACATTGAGGTTTACATCCTAAAGCAGGTTTAAGATATTTTTACATAGGCTTGTCTCTTTTAAACTTATATATTCCCTGCTGGTCGAGTATCTGCCTTATAACTTTATAATATTCATTAAAATTAATAATTATCATACTACTATTGCATGTGGGGTATAAAAGTATTTTATGCTTCTTTTGTTTGCTCCGCCTTACATGTTGTAAAAACCATAATATCTTACGATTTGTTTGTTTTTGTTAGGGATATGATTTGTAATGCTTGCAATAAAATATACTGCATTATTATTGACATTTTAATATATATTTAATATAATTAAAGCGCTTTAATTAAAGCGCTTTAATTTTTTTCTTTTAATTTACTTACAAAAATATTTAATTTTTTATTATGGCAAAATTAAAGGATGTAGCAGAAAAAGCAAACGTATCTTTAGCGACTGCATCATTAGCCTTAAGCGGTAGTGCATTAATAAATGAAAAAACTAAAGAGAAAGTACAACAAATTGCAGAAGAATTAAACTATCATCCTAGTATTTATGCTCAAAGACTTGCAAAAGGCAAAAATTATAATATATGTTTAATGCTGAATTATGATTATTTT
>JACVJA010000382.1 GCA_015661035.1 Candidatus Calidifonticultor daggyaiensis
TTTATAGGATGACCTTACAAAAGTATCTGCGAATACAAATTTAAAATTTAAATTTTTAGCAAGCATATATATTTTTTCAAATTCATCTTTTGTATAGTATTTTTTAACAGGATAATTTTTACTTGACGGTTGTAAATATTGCCCTATTGTTATAATGTCACAATCAGCTTCTTTTAAATCAATAAGCAATTTTTCTATTTCCTTGAAGCTCTCTCCAAGACCAACCATAAAACCAGATTTAGTAAAGATGTCAGAATTAATTTCTTTTGATTTTTGCAGTAAGTTTAAAGACCTATTATAATCAGCTTGCGGCCTGATATTTTTATAATTAGCTTTTATAGTTTCAATATTATGATTTAAAACATCTACTTTTTCAGCAAGCAAAATTTTTAGAGATTTTGTATTCCCTTTAAAGTCAGGTATTAGGCATTCAACTTTTATATTAGAGGAAATTTTTTTGATTTCTTTTACAGCTTGTGCAAATTGCTTAGCGCCACCATCATCTAAATCATCTCTAGTAACTGATGTTATAACGACATATTTTAAATTTAAAATTTTAACTGCTTCTGCAACTTTTAAGGGCTCTAAATTGTCAACTGGCAGTGGCTGGCCTTTATCAACTGCACAAAAAGTACAATTCCTGGTACAAATGTTGCCCAAAATCATAAAAGTAGCAGTTTGCCTACTAAAGCATTCAAAAATATTAGGACATTTTGCGCTTTGACAAACTGTATGAAGCTGATAAAAATTTAAAATATTTTTAACATAGTCTATATTTT
The DNA here is from genome assembly GCA_015661035.1 of Candidatus Calidifonticultor daggyaiensis. Taxonomy (GTDB): domain Bacteria; phylum Actinomycetota; class Humimicrobiia; order Humimicrobiales; family Humimicrobiaceae; genus Calidifonticultor; species Calidifonticultor daggyaiensis. The sequence continues at coordinate 780 of JACVJA010000382.1, forward strand.
TATCATTTATTGTGATTTTCTTCTTCAACCAATTTGGTTTAATTAAAACATTTGGAGATTGCATGTATTCTATAACTTTTCCTCAGCTGTTTCTTTATTAATTATTTTATTTATAATCCTTTCAAAATCTTTAACTGAACCAAAAGTAATTTCTATTTTCCCTTTCTTTTTACCCATAGAAATTTTTACAGGCGCATCCAAGTAGTCAGATACTTCTTTTTCAACATCCGGTATTTTCTTAAAAGAAATTGGCTCAAATTTTTTAATATTGCTTTTTAATATTTTAGAGCTATCCGTTGGAGTTTCTTTTAAAATTAATCCTACCAACTTTTCAGTTGCCCTTACACTTAAATCATCATTTACAATTTGTTCAGCAAGATTTATAATCTCTTCCTTATTTTCTAGTGAAAGTAAGGCTCTAGCATGACCAGCACTTAACTTATTATCATTAACTAATTTTTGTACTTCTATTGGTAGTGATAATAATCTCAAGGTGTTTGTAATTGAGACCCTGCTTTTCCCAATCCTTTTTGATAAATCTTCGTGTGTTAGTTTAAATTCATCAATTAGTTGTTTATAAGCATGCGATAACTCAATTGGGGATAAATCATCTCTTTGAACATTTTCTATTAAAGCCATTTCTAAAGAGGCCAAATTATCAACATTATAATTCACTATACATGGTATGGTATTTAGACCTAATAATTTTACTGCTCTGTATCGTCTTTCCCCAGATATTATCTCATACATTCCTCCGCGATCTAAACTTCTGACAATTATAGGTTGTATTAACCCAAAAGCTTGTATAGAATCAGCAAGTTCTCTTATAGATTCTTCATCAAAATTAGTACGAGGTTGATTTTTATTTGGAACAATTTTTATTAAAGGAATTTCAATAATTGAATTTGTTAATTTATCTTCAGTTTGCTTAGATGTAACTCCTGGAATTAGAGCACTTAATCCTTTGCCTAATCCTCTATTTTGTACCATTATTAATCACTTCCTCTGCTAAACTTTTATACGCAATTGCACCTTTACATTCAGGGTCATAAATATTTATTGGTTTACCATAACTTGGCGCTTCGCTTAACCTAACATTGCGAGGTATTATAGTCTGGTATACCTTATCTGGGAAATATGCTTTCACTTCTTCTATAACTTGTTCTGCAAGTTTTGTTCTTTGGTCAAACATCGTCATAACAACTCCAGTAATTTCTAAAGTTTCATTTAAGTTATTTTTTATTAAATTTATGGTATTAATCAATTGCCCTAACCCTTCCAAAGCATAATATTCACACTGTATGGGTATTAGTACTTCATCGGCTGCAGTTAATGCATTTATCGTGAGCATTCCTAATGCAGGAGGACAATCAATAATAATAAAATCAAACTTAGTTTTAATTGTATCAATGGCATTTTTTAACTTATACTCTCTTTTCATTACAGATACTAGTTCAACCTCAGCACCAGCCAACTGGATATTAGATGGTATAATGAACAAGTTATTGTAAGAAGTTTTGATAACTGCTTCAATTGGGTTAATGCTGCTTATAATAACATCATATATACTAAGCTTTATTATTTCTTTTTCTATTCCTACTCCACTGGTAGAATTACTCTGAGGGTCAAAGTCAATTAACAGTGTCTTAAAGCCAAACTCTCCTAAGTAGCTTGCCATATTTACAGCAGTAGTTGATTTGCCTACACCACCTTTTTGATTTGCTATTGCTATTACTCTGGAATTTTTCCCTAAATCTGGCAAACCTAGATCCTCAGCACCAATATTTTTACTATTAATAGTAGTATTGTTTATTTTTTCAGTATTACCTATATTTTCATTATTACCTTTATTA
>JACVJA010000383.1 GCA_015661035.1 Candidatus Calidifonticultor daggyaiensis
TGAGTTCGTATAAACCAACACTGGACAGTTTATCATTCATACCTGCATACCACATTAATTGACAAGATTCTTCGGCACTGAGTCCATTAGGTGAAAAATGTTCTACCATTCCACCATCATTTCTTTTAATAGCAGAGAAATCAAAAAATAAAGCATCTGAATTGCGAATAAGCGGCTCTGCATATTCAATATTTCCTCTTATATTGCCCAACCTGTAATACTCAAAATACAATTTGTCCATAAATTCGATATTGTGATATCCAACAAAATAACTCTGATATGCAAGTTGAATATAGTTGAATAAATAATTTGGATCCTGCATAATAATTTTTCCAATATAATTTTTATTATTAATTTTTTCTTCAATGTTTTTGCTCATATCTACATAAGCATCTACATTACAGATATTGATAATTCTTTCTAATTTTTCATACATTAAAAATTGAGCAAACGATAAGTCGTTGCTACCACCTATTAAAATAATTGTTTTATCTTTTTTTAATAACTCTTCGCCTATTGTTTTAATAGCAAAATAAGTGTCGTTAGCAGTATTTCCTTGCTTTATATTACCTAAATCCGCCACTTCATATTTGCTGATATTAGGAAAAAAAGAATATAGATACCTTCTGACCTGATCTGGTGCAGCAGCAGTACCTTTATTAATGATTGCATTTCTATCTTCTGGTATGCCTATAATAAATACTTTACATTTATCAATATCAGGAAATTTTTTTTCAGTAAAAATATCCCATTTATTTCCAAATTGATAATCATCATATAATCCTTCAAAGCATGAATCATGCACTGGATTTAAAAAATCAATAAAATCATCCATATAATTTTTATTTTGACCTTAATTTATCTAATAATTCATTCAGTTGTTTTAATTCACTTTTTGATAAGTGCGAGAGGCTGTTGGTGAAAAATTCTTTCAAATAGGGTTCTATAAATTTTAATTTATCTATCCCATGCTCTGTAATAACAACCTCTACAGATCTTCTATTTTTTTTATTTATTTTTCTCGTTAATAAAAGTTTTTTATGCATTCTTTCAACAATTCTTGATACATCAGAATTTCTATCCAGCATTCTGTTTTTAATCTCATTCAGACATATTGGATTAGGATATTGACCTTTAAGTATTCTCAAAATGTTATACTGTTGTAATGTAACATCAAACGATTTGAATACTTCCTCTAATCTATACAGAAAATAATTGTGTGTAAAAATAATATTGACTAATACTTTTTCTTGTTCAGATGAAAATTTTTTTTGATGAATTTCTTCTTCTAATCTTTTCATATATTCATTTTATACATTGACGAATTAAAATATGTTGTGGAAAATGCCAATAACAATATTCACCATTATAGATAATGTTTTTACATTCTTCCGGGATATTAGTAATTTCAGTATTTTCAAAAGTTTCTATATGATATGAAAAAAATTTATTTTGGTAAACATAAAAAATAAATGGATATTGAACCTGAAATTCTGATAAGTGAAGCAGCGGAATATTCTTTAAATAAGAACCATAAAAATCAAACATAAGTATCCCAATTTCCGGCGAGTTTAAATAAAGTTTTCCATTATGTTCAGTCATAAATACTGGTTGAATATCCATATTCAATATTCGCTTTAAATTACCTGTTTTTACATTGACTTCAAACGATTGATTAAACCGTAATAATTCATTATTAGATTGATTATATACCCAAAAACCATTATTAAAAGAACTACACACTAACGATACTTGTTCCAATCCTAAATTAGAAAGTTGAATAACATCTCCATTTTGTGATAATTGACTATCTAAAAATAAAATTTTTTGAAAATCTTTGAAATATAAAAGCACCCTTAAAGCATTTGTAACATCTATACTTGCAACATTCCCAAAGGTCTTTATGCTAAATGTTTTAATTTGTTTATTAGTAAAATATTTTGTAATAGTATGTTGACGAAGTGTATAAATATTTCCAATGTTATCAACATAAATTTTATCAGATGTTATTGTTAATAAAGAGTCCTGCGAAAAAGCAAATTGCAATGTCAATGAATAAAGTAGTAAAAAATAGTATTTATTGATTTTCATTGATAATTTTTAGAATTTCATCTACTATTCGCCGATCATTAGATAATCTCGGAATTTTATTTTGAGCTCCCAGCTTATTGTATCTTTTTAACCATTTTGAAAAAACGCCTATTGGTGCAACAACTATTTGTGGTTCAGCAATTACATAATTATTATATCGCTTGGCTTCATAATCAGAATTTTTTTCTTTAAGCACATTATCTAAAACATAAGTGAAATAATTTAAATCTTCTGGTTGTTTTTCAAATTCAATGACCCACTGATGCGCTCCTGAATGTTGCGTCATATAAATAGGCGCTACTGTATAATCATTCACTATGGCATCAGTCACCTTGCAAGCGTGTGCAATGGCTTCATCTGTATTATGCACCATTAATTCTTCTCCAAAAACATTGATATAGTGTTTAGTTCTTCCTACAATTTTTATTCTAAATGGATTTAAAGAAGTAAATTGTATAGTATCTCCTATTTGGTATCGCCATAATCCAGAAGTAGTAGTGATAACCATTGAATAAGTTTTGTAAAGTTCCACATTTTCTAA
>JACVJA010000384.1 GCA_015661035.1 Candidatus Calidifonticultor daggyaiensis
CCTGGAAAAGAAAAACTGGGTTTCTCTCAAAAAGTATTCCCCTATCACTTTTCGATTTCACCCGATGAAAAACTTTTGGTTTTCGTAACCGATAAATTGGGTAAAAAAAAGATATGGTTGTATGATGTGGGTGATCAAAGCAGAAGAAAGATATTCAAAATGGGAAGAAAAGGTGAAGTAGATGAAGATTACACCTATCCTATAATGGCTTGGCATCCAACAAGTCAGATTTTATCATGGGTGATGGAAGATCGACAAAAAAGGTTTTTATGCCTCTACAACATAAAGGATAAAAGCATTGAAAAATTCAACATTGAACACATTCAAAAAGTTGTAAGCATAAATTATGCCCCCGATGGTCTGAATTTGCTTATGACAGCTGTAGTCGATGGACAAACTGATGTTTTTATGTTCCACTTAGCCAGCAAAACAATCAAAAGAATTACGAACGATTCTTTCGATGAATCTCAAGCTGTCTTCTCCCCCAATGGAAAATCGATTGTTTTCAGAACCAACGAACCCATCCAAATTTCCAATGATAAATCCTTTTCTTACTTGCACAATGCTGATTTAGTCTTTTTGACACAGCAACCTTTCAGAAAATTAAGAATTACACAAACGCCACGTGTTAACGAAAGAAATCCAGTTTGGGTGGAAGATAACATCATCGAATATTTAAGCGATAGCACAGCATCCACCAATGTTTTTTCAGCACGGCTGGACAGTTCCATCTTGTTTGTGGATACGGTTATTCATTATCGTTATTTTTTTAACATAGAGCAAAAATCCCGTTGGACTTTTCCTGTTCTTGATTGGAATAGATCAAGAAACCTTCATGCCCTTCTTACCTATTCAAAGAAACGAAAAAAACTTTTTCTTTTCTCTGATCAAGAATTACGCAATCAAATGCATGACATTCATACTTACCCGTTTTATACAAAGGATCAAGACCACTTTCTTTCTCAACCCAAACAAAATCGCATCGCTTTCACCCAGCATCTTAATGAAGATTCAAGCAAAGTCGATATATACCATTTTGTTTTTCGCTACATCCGAAAGGACAGCATGGGGAAGAAAGACTTAGGAACCAATACGATGAATGACACCTTTGTTGTGTCAAAAGTTCAAAATTACAATGTTGAATATGCTTTCAATGAAATGAGCACGCAGCTGGCATACAATTGGTTAGGACGGGGAAAATATCCATTCCAGTCATCAATATACATCCGAAGTGCAAGACCTATCTGTTTTAAATTATTCATACATGCTGCCTGTCTTGCTTTTTCTCTTGCTTTACTTAAGGCAGGTAAAAGCATCGCTGCAAGAATCGCAATTATCGCCACCACCACAAGAAGTTCAATCAAAGTGAAGCCATGTGGTTTTGAAAAAATTCTCTTTGAAAATGTTTTTTTCATTTTTATCACCTCCTTTCCAGTATATTTTTCAAGTAGTTAAAATCATCAATTGTTCCTTTTTCTACATCAGTTGGCTCTTCATATTCAAGCCCAATATATCCGGTATAAGAAGTAAGAAGTTTGTCAAATATTTTCCTGTAGTCAATCACTCCTTCAGATAATCTACAGTATTTCGGTTTGCCATCATGGTATTTCACATTTTTAAAATGTGTAAAGCCAATGTATGGCAAGATATAGTCAATAGCAGAGACCGGGTCTTCTCCATAATATAAAAAGTTTGCAGGGTCATAGTTTATTTTTACATTTTCCATACTAACTTCTTCTATCAATTTTTTACAATTTTCTCCTTTTTTCATAAGCCCACCATGATTTTCAACAATAAGTATCAGATTATAATTTTTTGCAAACTCACCAATTTCTCTTAAAAGATTAACAACCCTTTTAAATGATTCTTGGTTATCTTCCCATACATCACATAAACGGATATATTTTGCTGAAAGATATGAAATAAAAGGTATCTCTTGTTTATAATTATAAGTTATTGATGCTTCAAGAAAATTAACACTATATTTTTCTGCTATTTTTTTATTTTTTTCTATTAAATTTCTATCTGCGGAAAAAGAAAGTGGTAATTTATTCGGGTCTCCAAAATGAATACATATATCATTAATCCCGATTTCTTTCATAAATTTACAATATCTTTCAAAATCCCAATACCTGAATCCCCAAGGTGAACTTGTAAATTTCATATTATCCCTCCCATTTAAACAAAATTTTTAGAATATCATACTTATTTTCTTCTAATTCTTTGTATGCTTTTGGCGCTTCATCTATAAAATATTCCTTTGTATAAAGCCCTTTTGCATCAAATTTACCCTGAGAGATAAGTTTTAATATTTCTTCCTTATCACCAGGTTTTAAAGCAATTGAGGCACTTACAACTAAATCACTACAATTCCATCTTGAATATCTTGTTATTACTATTGGCTGTCTATATTGTCCTTGTAAGTGAATTCTTCCTGCTGGTCTTACATAATCAAAAATTTCATCAACTACTTTCACATTTCCACTTGCTTCAATAACAACATCTACTTTTTTCCCATCATTTATTTCTATTATCTCTCTTAAAGGATTTTTATTTCTTAAGTCAACTACAAATTCAGTATATTTTTTTGCAATTTTTAATCTTGTTTCGTTTATATCAGC
>JACVJA010000385.1 GCA_015661035.1 Candidatus Calidifonticultor daggyaiensis
TCTGATTTAAATTTTATTACCTAAACAAGGAATTTAAAATTAACAATTTTAATTCTAAACAAAATTTTAATCCATATTTTAAAATTTTAAAGCTTCTAAGCTACTAATAGTAAATAATTTATACAAGGTTAAAAACAGCCAAATATTCTTTATTTTCCTATTTTAGGTATCTGTATGTCAGGCAAGGAAATATTCGGTATCTCGAAAGAACCGCTGAGTGAACCCAGAGTTTTGAAAAGCATATCAGTATTTAAATACTGTGGTATTTTAGAGAAATAATTTGTTATAAAATCTGATGAAAACTGGTTAAGCTGCATGCTTCCAAGCTTGCCCATTATATCATTAACTTCGGAAAAATAATTCTTAATTGCACTTGCCTGTTTACCAGTTGTGCCTGATTTTATTGTATCCAGAAATATTTTCCTTGATGATAAAAGGGAATTAAGAAGTTGCTGCTGACTCTTGAAATTTTGTGATGCTTCATAGAAATTATCCAGGTTCTGCGCTACCTGAGTAGCATAATCCATACTGCATTCTATTATTTCCTGTGCCTCCGGTTCTACTTCATAATAAATACTTTCAGCCTTATCAAGAAGCAAACCAAAATCATCGACTAATTTTTCTGTCTCATAAATAAGCTCATCGACTTCATCATACAACTCCTCATATTCATCAAAATCTTCTTCCAGTTCATTTATATACTCTTCTTCCTCAGACTCCGATATAGTTTCTAAATCCTCTGTGAAATTATCTTGCTGGCTAACGGACTCTTTACCTTCTTCAGGAGCTGTAGCCGTATCCTGATTGTCAGCTACTGATTCCTGTATACTCTTTACTTTATCTTCCTGAGTATCTTGACCATTATCTAGCTGTGTACTTTGATTTTTATCGTCCTGAGTATCTTGGTCTTTTTATATATCTTCTGACTGCTCAATTTCTGAGATTTTTTTATCAAGCTCATCAAGCTTTGAATTAATTTGCATCTGCATTTCCTCAAGCTTTTGGTCAATATCACTCTGCTGGCAGCCATCGCTGATTTTACTTGCTGTTTCAGCAACTACAGCGTCGCTTTTTTTATACTTCATAAAAAAATATGTACCTAGTGAAGCTGCGGAACCGACTACAATAACACAAATTGCTATATTAAGAATGGTTGTTTTTTTACTTATTTTTTTTATATTTCTCATAACTAATTTATAAAAAGATTAATAAATACTATTAATTTGTTTTGTTAAATATATCGGTAATTGTTAAAAAAAACTATAAATTTTAAATTAAAGAAATGGAAAATAAAATAGAGTTTTTTTATTACATGACTTAATGAGAAGGCAGACATTGCACATCTTTTAGCACAGAAAATATTTTATTTGCCTACTGATTTTTTGTAATGGCAGGATATTACTTCATAGGCAATTCTTGCAAATTCTTTAAGTTCCAGTAGTTTTTAAGAGCATACATAGAAGGTGTTAATTGCTCCCTTGCAAAACTATACATCTAAAATGCTGCAACAAGCCTTTACCCAGGATTTTTTATTTCTGATATTTAAGCTATATCATTATTTAAAATTTTAATATTTTTTGTATCTGTTTCAATACTTTGCTCTAACTAGTTCTATATTTCTTGAGTTTGTCAGTTGATTTTACAATTCCCGCACAAAAAGGGCAAATTTAGCCCAAAATCCGTGCATATTGCCACTACTTTTTAATTCTTTAGATATTTAATTCTTCTACTGGAGTGATGTTTTTAGGGGAAGGTATCTTTAATATTCGCAGTATCTTATAGGCAAGATCTTCTGCTTTGGTTTTGATATTGTATAAGCTGCCGCCAAGACTTACCTTTGCAAAGTTTAAGGAATTTAGTGCATCTCTAACTTTATCTGCTGAAGCAGCTATTTCATTCTTAGCCAGTTTGTATTCAAGATGTCTTGCAAGTAAAAATGCCAGAAAGCATATTACAAAATGACCGTTTATTCTTTTTGGTGTCCAGACAAATATGGGCTGCACTTCAAGATTTGATTTCATCAATCTAAAGGAATGTTCAATTTTGTATAAGTTATGATATGCAGATATTGCATCTTCAGCAACTATGTTCTCTTTATTGGTAGCTATTGCATAATAGCCATCAAATTTTTCATCATTATCAATTGCATCAGTATCTAGGATGTAATTTATGTTATCACCCTGTTGGGCTATATATTTTTTAGCTCCTTTTTTATTTGATGCTTTTATCTTAGAGAAGTTTTCCAGTAAAGCCTGTGCTTTTTCAATTGCTCTGTCTCTGTCTATTTTATCCTTTTTAGCCATAGCCTCTGAGTAGGTTATTATTATTTTCTGGGACATGTTTATCTTTTTGGAACCGGCATAAAAATTATGTGTGTAGTCTAGCACTTTATATCTAAATGACCCGTCATCACTATTTATTTGGCTATATCCATCTGAAAAAACTTCATCCTTTATTTTATCGGGAGCAGATTTTAATCTGTATGCAAATATATATGAATAACCCCTGTCTGTAATTTCTTTTAAATTAATCTTAGATGTAATACCCTTGTCTTAAAACTATTATTACTTTTCTTATTCCAAACCTTTTC
>JACVJA010000386.1 GCA_015661035.1 Candidatus Calidifonticultor daggyaiensis
TGCATTATTTCTTAAATAGTTTATATTATTTCTTCATATCTTAAAAATGATGAATTTTATATTCTCAGTTATATTAGAGGTGATTTTTAATGTCTGGTAAAAGAGATTATTATGAAGTTTTAGGTTTATCTAGAGATTGTACTATGAATGATATAAAGCAGGCTTATAGGAAGCTTGCTAGAATTTATCATCCTGATGTAAACAATGGAGATCCTCAAGCGGAAGAAAAGTTTAAGGAGATATCTGAAGCTTATGCTGTTTTAAGCAATGAAGAAAAAAGAAGACAATATGATATGTATGGATTTAGTGGGAATTTGTTTGATGGTATAAATTTTGAGAGTGTTTTTTCAGAATTTGGCTTTGGTGATTTATTTAATATGTTTTTTGGGGATACATTTGGTTCGAGATATTCTACAAGCTACTCAACAAGACAAGGTAGTACCAGAAAGATGTTTAAAGGTACAGATGTATATGTAGAGGCAACTATAAGTTTTAAAGAAGCAGCCTTCGGTGTTAAAAAAGAAATTGAATACAATGTAAATGAAAACTGCCCAGAATGTAAAGGTAAAAAAGCTAAATCAGATTCTGGTATTGCAACATGTAGTGTATGTAGAGGCACTGGAAAAGTAAGCGTCAGCAGAAGTACATTTTTAGGTAGTTTAATTACAACTAGTACATGCCAAAATTGTCAAGGAACTGGTGTTATAGTAAAAGAACCATGTGAAAAATGTAATGGTAAAGGTTATATTAAAGTAAAAAGAAAAATTTCAGTAGATATACCTTCTGGTGTAAATGATAATGACAGTTTAAGAATTAGTGGTCAGGGAAATTCTTTGGGTGCATCGTCTATACCTGGTGATTTAATTTTAAATATTAAAGTAAAACCACACTTACAATTAAAGAGAGATGGAAATGATGTGGTTTCTATTATTGATATTTCTTTTGCACAAGCTGCCTTAGGCACAAAATTAAATATTGAAACATTAGACGGAAATGAAGAAATTTATATTAAACCGGGGACTCAACCGGGTTCAAAAATTGTTTTAAAATCAAGGGGTATTGTACCTCTTAATGGTTATAAAAGAGGCGACCATATAGTTTATTTAAATGTAAAAATTCCATCAGATTTGAATGAAGATGAAAAAGCGCTTTTAAAAAAATATGCTGAAGGCAGGGGTGAGCTTGTATTTGATGGGAAAATAGAACAAAATCATAATAATTTTTTTTCAAATTTTAAAAAAGTTTTTAAAAATTAATCAAAAATTTATTAAATTAAATATTTTTAAAGATTTTTATAGCTTTTATTTTTATATTAAATTAATATTTTATGACAATTCCTTACTTTTTTATAAATAAATCTGCAATTACCAATAATAAAATAATTATTGATAAAAGTGATTCAAATTATAAACATTTAGTTACAGTATTAAGAGTAAAAAAAGGTGAAAAAATTATTTTTTCTGATAACAAATCATTTAAATATTTTGGGCTGATAGATAAAATTCAAGGCAACTCACTAGAAATTATAATTAATAAAAAAATACCTTTAGTTAAAAATATACCTAAAATTTCACTTTATCAATGTTTGATAAAAAAAGAGGCAATGGAACTAGTTATACAGAAAACTGCAGAAATTGGAGTTGAAGACATAACGCCAGTTTTTTCTAAAAGGTCAGTTGTTATAATTAATAAAAATGAAATTTTAAAAAAAATAAATAGGTGGCAATTAATAGCTATTAATGCATCAATGCAGTGTAAGAGGGATTTTATTTGCAATATTAATATGCCAAAAAATATTAATTTAGTTGATGTTTCCAGCTATGATATTTTTTTTATTTTAACTGAAGAAATATATTTTGGAATGAATAAAATAAAAGTAAAAAAAACATCGGGAAATAAAAATAATAAAAATCTAGATATATTTTTTAATATTTTTAATAAAAATTTTAAAAGTATAAAAAAGGTTGGATTTATTACTGGTCCAGAAGGCGGATTTGAGGAAAATGAGGTAAAAGATTTAATAAGAAAAGGGGCTGTACCTTTTAACTTTACAAATAATATTTTAAGATCTGAAACTGCATCCATTTATTTTTTATCAGTAATTGATTTTTTATTTCAGTATTATGAGAGATTATAATTTTAATAATAAAACATTCTATGTTTATACATTAGGCTGTAAAACAAATCAAAGTGAATCAGAAGAGATAAGCAGTAATCTACTATCCTTAGGATTTAAATTTGTTAATTTAAATGAGAACCCAAAATATATTATTGTTAATAGCTGTACTGTTACTTCAACTGCTGATAAGAAAACAAGACAAGTAATAAGCAGAGCAAAAAGAATAAACCCGAATTCAATTCTTATAGTAACTGGATGCGGTCTTAAATATAATAGCAAAACATTTAAAAAACTTGGTGCGGATTTTTTCTTCAGTAATAAGCAAAAAGAAAAGATAGTTAATTTCTTATTAAATAATATTAGTTGTACAAGTGAAAATAAAGAAAATGCATGGGTAATAATAAAAAATAATAAAAGCAGCAATTTACAAAAGTTAAGGTCTAATAATCTTGATGAAGAAGAATTTAGT
>JACVJA010000387.1 GCA_015661035.1 Candidatus Calidifonticultor daggyaiensis
ATATTTTGCTTGGAGGTTTTAGCGTTAAACTGTAAACACCAAGCTTAGATAGTACAATTTAACAATATCTTGCTATAATTATTAATATCATTTAAAATTATTATGTTAATTTATTTAATTTCTAAATTCCTGAATTTAAATTGCTAAAAAATAAAAGGAATAATAGCTTTGCGCTCTTTAGGATAATCAGGAAAATTTTTAATATACCATTTATGGGTTGCATAAGCTCTAGGCAGTAAATTTGCAATTGTAAAGACTGCAAAAGCAAGCCCAGCTAAAGACCAAGTTAAAATTGCCCAGCCTATCCATTCTAAAACTTCGCCAAGATAATTTGGACTAGATATATACTTAAAAAGGGCACCATTTGGGATTTTATATAAAAAATTTTTGTTTGCATCATTATTATTGTTATTTCTTAAAATAAATTTATTGCACATACCTATACTATTAGCCATACTAAAAACCATACTACCTTCCAAGCCATTAACACTGCCAGCATTAGTTATTTCTCTGGAAATAGCCTTTCTTAACCCCCTTAAAATTTTATCAGACAAAATATTAATAACAAAGCCTAAAACAAAAATTAAAAAACCTGCTATAAATCTAATATCATACAGCCAGCTAATATCATAAACCGGGCTAAAATAAAATAGATACCTTCCGTTTAAATATCCATTTATCAAGTTAAATATTATTGAAAAAAGCATTATTAAAATTGGAAATGAATTTTTTCTACTTTTTAGTAGAAGTGAAAATATAAAAGTTCTTTGAAAATAATGTGCTGACCATATTATTAAAAAAATAAACGCTACAAGGCTTGTTTTTTTATTTCCAAATAAAAAAAATATGATTGGCAAAACAAAAGCAGGCAATTCCATTATAAACCATGCAGCTTTTGGATTAATCCTTATACCCCATCCTTTTCTTGTAAATCGGCCATATGGTGCATTCACAAAAAACAGAATCAATAAAACAAAAATTGAAATTATAAAAATAAAAATAAGTAAAGAGTTGTAAAATTTTATTTCCATTAAAATATAAATATTTTCACATAATGAAAGTTTAATCTTGGTTTAATTAAGTTTAATTAAGCTTAATTAAACTTAATTAAACTTCTTAAATTACTCATAATCAAATACTTTTATCTGCCCATTTTTTGCAGCAATTACACCTTCAGCCATTGCAGCAAGTTCATCTTCCCCAGGGAATACAAAAATTTTAGGACAAATAAACTTAATTCTTTCAATTATTAAATTAACAAAAGCTTTTTCATTAGCCATTCCTCCAGTTAAAACTATAGCATCTAAATTCCCGCAAACTGCAACAGACATGGCAGCAATTTCTTTTGCAATTTGGTATGCCATAGCTTTAACAATTAATTTTACTTTTTTATTATTTTCATCACCGCCTGTTAAATACTTCTCCATTACTTCACTAAAATTATTTGTTCCAAGATATGCTACAATCCCGCCTTTACCATACAGTAACTTTACTGCATCTTCATAATTTAATTTATTGTCTAAGACATATTTTAAATATGGCATAATTGGAATTGCACCGCTTCTTTCAGGGGAAAACGGCCCCTCCCCAACAACTGCATTTGTAACATCAATTACTCTTGATTTTGAATGAATGCCAACAGATATTCCGCTTCCAAGCATTGCAACTATTAAATTTAATTTTTCATAAGGTTTTTTAAGTTTTTCTGCCGCATGACGCGCCATTCTTTTTTGGTTTAATGCATGAAAAAGACTTGTTCTTTCAAATAAAGGGTGGCCGCTAATTCTTGAAATGTCATCTAATTCATCAACACATATTGGATCTAATACAAAAGCTTCTTTGTTATATTTTTTTGCAAAATCATATGCAATTAAAGCACCCAGATTGGATGCATGCTCAAATGCCGGTTGCTGTAAGTCTTTTATCATCTTTTCGTTAATTTTGTATAAACCACTAGCAAGAGGTTTTAAGTATCCTCCTCTCCCAATAAAATAATCTATTCCATTTAAATCAATTTTATTACCGGCTATAAATTGGTCTATTGCCTTAAACCTGTAATCAAGCTGACTATAAAAGTTTTTAAATTTTGAAAGCTCATCCGTGCTATGCCTAACTGTTGTAGTAAATATTGGCTTTTCATTTTCAAAATACCCTATTTTTGTCGATGTATTTCCTGGATTTATTGCAAGAATTTTTATCATTAAGTCTCCCTAATATAATAAAATAATAAATTTATCAATTTGTGTATTTTAAGGATTTTTTACAATTTTAACTAAATTACAAATTTAATTAATTTTTAAATTTTATTTATGATATATTTTAACTTACTAAATAATGAAATAAATATTATATTATTATTTACTTTTTTTCTATTCATTATTTTATTTATTTACACTTTTTATAAAATAAAACAGTTGAAGCATTTAAAATTTTGTAATAGCAATAAAATATAGTAAAATATAATGTGATAAATATAATATGATAAAATAAAAGTCTTAGTCTAAAATTTTAGTAAAAGCAAGCATCCCCAATTTCGTGATAGAAAAAAGTTATTAGGTTAAGGATGCTAACTTAGTAAAATATTTAG
>JACVJA010000388.1 GCA_015661035.1 Candidatus Calidifonticultor daggyaiensis
AATGCAAAAGAAGCTATGAAAAATTTAGGTATTGATGCAGAAATTGAAAAAGTTACAGATGTAAACCAAATAATAGAATACGGTGTTATGGCTACACCTGCTTTGGCTATTGATGGTGAGGTTAAAATATATGGGAAAGTCCCAACAGTAAAAGAAATTGAAGAAGTTTTAAAATAAAAAAATTTCTTTTATTTTTTATATTTATAGGAATTTTAAAAATGTTAAAAGTAAAACCACATCCAGAGTACCCTCCTGAAGAAGGTAGGTATATTAGGGGAAACGATGCTTCCCCAGTTGCAGTTGCTGTAATTTTAAATTGTGATGCTGATAATATACCATTAGAATTAACAAAACTTGTTAGAGTTGGGGCTGAAAGCGGTGCAGCTTTATCTGGTACAGTTCAGACAGAAAATATTGGTTTTGAGAAAATAATTTGTAATATTGTAGCAAATCCAAATATTAGATATTTAATACTTGCAGGTCCAGAATCAGAGGGCCATTTAACTGGAGAAGCTTTGAAATCTTTAATTAACAATGGGGTTGATTCAAAAAAAAGAATTATTGGTACAAGAGCGCCGCATCCTTTTTTATATAATATTCCTATTGAGTTTATAGAAAGATTTAGAAAACAAATAACTTTAATAGATTTACAATTTGTTGGTGATCCCGAGGTTATTAGAAAAGGTGTTTGGTCTTGCTATCAAGAAGAACCTGTAAATTTTAAAGGTTATACTCTTTATGATATTGGAGCTTATCCAGAAGAGCCATTGAGCGGAAGAATTACTTGGCGGGTGACAATGCCGTGGTCTGTTCCTGAGGATGAAAAAGAAAAAGAAGCATTAGAAAAAGCTAAAGAATTATTAAGTAAACTACAGGAAAAATATGGTAAACCAAAAAAATAAGGAAAGATAAAGTATTATAGCTTTTATTTAGTCTTATGCCTCTTATTGTTGCTCTTTAGGCCTTCATTTTCTAATATTGATAGATTATATTATATAAAATTAAAAGTTTCTTTAATTTTTCAAGTTTTATAATAAAACAAGTAATATTATTCTATATTTTACTCATAATATTTAAATATATTTTTTTTGTTAAAATCAGGCTTAAAAAGATCTTCTTTTTCTAAGGAGGAGTAATCCTGGGTCCAGCCATTTATAAGACCCAGTTTTTCTGCATAGTTTAGAATTTCAAGGTACTCTTCTTTATATATTCTTCTTGATAGCTCAGGATATTTTTTTGCTTTAAATTCTGGATAGTATTGGGCCATAATGCTTAAATAAACTCTATCTGATAGTTCATATTTTATAAAATCAAGAGTTTCTTTAATTTTTCCAATGTTATTTGGTAAAACAAGTAGCCTTATTAAAAGTCCTTTTACTGCAATACCATTTTTATCTAGTTTTAAATCCCCAACTTGCCTGTACATCTCTATAATTGAGGCTCTATTATATTTAACATAATTTTTAGTATTTGAATATTTTTCGGCTTCTTCATCAGATGCATATCTTATATCAGGCATATAAATTTCTATAAACCCATCTAAAAGTTTTATAACTTTTGGGTCTTCATAACCGCCTGTATTATAAACTATAGGAATTTTTAATTTTTCATTTGATTTTATTTTATTATTAGTACTATTACAGAATTTTTTTACTAAGCTTAACGATTTTAATATTTGTGGAATCCAAACTGTGGGAGAAACAAGGTTTATATTGTGGCATCCATTTTGCTGAAGTGAAAGCATGATATCTGAAAGATTTTTTATATTAATTTCATTGCCTTGATAAAGCTGACTAATTTGATAATTTTGGCAATATACACATTTCATGTTGCAGTAAGTAAAAAAGATTGTACCAGAACCGTACTTACCCGATATTGGGGGCTCTTCACCATGATGAGCCATGGCTGAGGATATAACAGGATTTGCCGGGGCATTGCAAAACCCTTTTTGTCCTGAAAGCCTATCCACTTTACATTTATGAGGACAAACCGCACAGTTTTTTAATATATTATAAAATTTTTCTGCATCCATATTTATAGGTTAAATATTTTTAAAAATTATACTCTATATCAGTTATTTTATAGCATATTTTTTAATTTAAAGCTAAAATAACCGTTTTCAGCAATAATTATGTGATCCAAAACATTAATGCCTACAATGGAGCAGGATTTATAAAGTCGATTTGTTATTTCAATATCGTCTAATGATGGCTCAGGATCACCGCTAGGATGATTATGTAAAAATATTATTGAAGCCGCAGACGCTTTTATAGCAGGTTTTAAAACTTCTCTAGGGTGTACAATGCTTGAGGTTAGTGAACCTTCCGAGATTATAACTTCTTTAATTATTTTATTTTTTATATTAAATAATACTATTCTAAATTGTTCTTTTTTTAAATCTTTTAAAAGAGGTATGTAGTAATTTGCAACCTCTTCACTACATCTAAAACTAGCAAGATTACCACTTTTTTCTGACAATGCCCGTTTTCCTAATTCAAAAGATGCAATGATTTGTGATGCTTTTGCAAAACCTATGCCTTTAATTTCAGCAAGTTCTGATATAGAAACATCCATTAGTTCTTTTA
>JACVJA010000389.1 GCA_015661035.1 Candidatus Calidifonticultor daggyaiensis
AATTAAATAATAATACACCAATAGATAACTCTAATCCAGTTACTAAAGTAAAAGACCCAGTTTTTAAGAGATCAGAAAATAGGAAAATTTTTATTCCTTATATGGGAGATGGAGCTTATGCTCTTCAAGCTGTTTTTAAGTCTGCTGGCATAGATTCAGAAGTAATGCATTCGAATGAAGAAACCTTAGAGATTGGCAGAAAGTATACTCTTGGAAAAGAATGTTATCCATTTATTATAACTACTGGGGATATTTTAAAAACATTAAAATACAATGATCCTAAAAAGTGTGCTTTTTTAATGCCTTTAACACATGGCCCATGCAGGTTTGGTCAATATAATAAGATGCAAAAAATTTTGTTAAAAGAATTAGGATATTTTGATGTTCCTGTTATTGCTCCTGGTGCTCCAGAAAGTAAACAATTTTATAAAGAATACGATATGGAAGGCAAAAGGGGAGCAAATCTATATTTAAAAGCCTTAGCTGGTATTTTCGCAATTGACAATTTAAATAGAATTTTAAGGCATATAAGGCCATATGAAGTAAATAAAGGTCAAACTGAGAAGTTGTATAATAATTATTTACAAAAAATACTTCTTGTTTTAGAAAATTCTTCTATATATTCAAATAATAAAGTGATATTTGAGCTTTCAAAAATATTAAAGGATGCTGGTTTACAGTTTTTAAAAATAGAAGTTTATAATATTAAAAAACCAAGAATTGGAATTGTAGGGGAAATTTATGTAAGAAATCATCCATTTAGTAATAATGAAATAATAAAAAAAGTTGAAGAGCTTGGTGGAGAAGTAGAGATTCCGGATTTTAATGAGTGGGCTTATCATACAAACGCTACTTCCAAGCTTGATATAACCATAAAGCAAAAAGATGCCTTATTTAAAATTATGTCAATGTTTAATATTAATAATGTATTTAAAAAAAATCATATAGAATTGGAAAATGCTGGAATTGAAACTTACTTTAAAAATGAGTATTCAGTTTTTAATAATAACGGTTTTAATGGTTCGATTTTTGACGAGAAAAATACTGTAAAAGATTTTCCAAAATTAATATTAAAAATAATTAATGGAGCTAAGTTTTATATTGCAAATCGATTTTTTAAAAATATTTTAAATGATTACAAGCATAAACTTTCAATTCCAATTAAAGATTTAGAAGGAATAGATTTAGATGATACAGATATTTATGAAATTTGGGATAACGCAGAACCTTATATTATAAAATGGTTTGGTGAAGCTGCTTTAAGTGTTGGTAAATCTATTGATTGGATTAAAAAAGATATTGACGGAATCATAAATGTACTTCCCTTTACGTGCATGCCTGGAACTATGGTAACTGCCATATCAAGACTGATACGTAAAAATTATAACGTACCATGGTTAAATATAGCATTTGATGGCTTGGAACAAGGTACCACTGAAACTAGGCTTGAAGCTTTTATGTTTCAGGCTAAAAACCATTGCAATAACAAATAGTCATTGCAATAATAAGTAATCTATCCTTTCTCTTAAAGGTTTATTTTATTGCTGTCAAGAAATTTTAGATACTTCAAAAACCTTTATTTAGGTTTCCTAATAATAAAAACTTTATAATTTTAAAAATGCCTTCTTATAAAAATATCTTCTTACTTTCTAAACATCTTATTTTTTAAACAGATAAACAACTGAAATTGAAGCAGTAACTTCAATTTCTTGAGGCATTACAACTGGTGGTGCTACATCTTGAGCAGTTTCAAACTTACCAAAGCCTGTAGGCGCAAATAAAGGTCCTGGGAAACTAGTCTCGCTTTCGTTTATATATAAAATTTTATCAATAGTTAAACCAAGTGGTTTTGCAATAGCTAAAGCCTTATTGTTTGCATCTGCAGTGGCTTGAGCCAATGCCTCGTTTTTTGCATTCATTTTTGCTTCTTCGGTTAAATCAAATCCTATATTGGTTATTCTTGATGCTCCCTTTTCTGTAGCTTTTGCAATTATTTCGCTAATTTTTTCAAGTTCTGTTGTTCTTGCTTCAATTGTATTTATTACTTGATATGCATAAATTGTTGGTGGTTGGTTTTCTTTTGAATAATCATATAATGGGTTAAGTTCGTAAGTAATAGTTTGAATTTTTAAATTTTTTGCATTAATTTTATTTACAGCATCCATTACATCTTTAGATATCTGACTATTAAGATCAACTGCTTCTTGTGTTGTTGGCCTTTCAGTAATAACTGAAATATCAATAAATACTTCGTCAGGAAGAGTTTTTACTTTTCCTTGACCTGTGACTGATATAGTACTTTGGATTGTTTGCTGCTGGCTTTGAAGATTATCTGGCAATGCAATAGTTGGAGTTTGAGATTCAAGACAGCTTGTTAATGATAAAGCAGCCACAAAGATAGCTATAAAAATACAGAGAATAAAAACTTTTGCAAAGATTCTTTTTTTCATTTATTTTACCCCCTAAAATTTATAAGGTTCTTATTTTTGTTTTGCCTATATGAACTTTACTTTTTTTATATTAAAAATACGTACCTGAGATTATATTTTATAAGGTTTTTAAAAAAATAAATTTTTAATAA
>JACVJA010000390.1 GCA_015661035.1 Candidatus Calidifonticultor daggyaiensis
ACTCCAACTTTAGATCATTATTAAAATAAACAAGAAAAGATTGATAGTAATAAATAGAAAATAGTAAATGACAAGTAGTAAATAGTAAATAGAAATTCGTTATTTGTTATTTGACATTTATCATTTAATATTTGACATTAGTAATAAGAAATTAGAAAAAGTTTAAAAAGTTTGAAAGTTGGAAAGTTTAATAATAAATCAGTAAATAGTCATAGTTTCTTATTCTCATTATAACAGTTTATAAATTAGGAATTAATTAATATTCTGTACATGTTAGGTGTTAACAACCAGTAGAATTAGTAGTTGTTTCGATTACACCAGATGGAGAGATGGTAATTTGGCGACACTTGTTTAAATTAGTATTTCTTACTGTTATAGTGATTAACGTTGATGAATTTATTCCACTTGTCAATTGTTTAAATTGGATGTTAGATTGAGATGAGGTAAAAGTAATGTTTGAGGGAATGTTATTATAGGTATTAATCAATTGAGGTTGAGCACAAGAGTTTGAAGTTGCTGTTGTGCAACAGCGGGATAATGAGTATGAGTTAGAAAAAATATTTACTCTATAACCAGTAAAACCATACTGGGAGCCAAAAGGTCCTCCAGAGTTTGGGCACAGTGAAGAGTCTTCAGCGCCAGCCGCCTTTTTTTTTGCCAAATCCAAAACATCAACTAATTTTTGGGTTTCATTCTCTAATTTTTTTTCTTCAGTAAAGTTATTGTAATAGGCAATGGAAATGCCACTGAAGATAATGATAATGCTTATAGTAATAAGAAGCTCGATAAGAGTGTAAGCTTTTTTTAATTGAAAATTGAATATTGAAAATTGAAAATTACTTTTGTCCATAGGGTCCAAGGCAGTAATTACAGTAGTTTCCACATTGACCAGCAACACATACATTAGTTGAAACTGTTTCAAGGTAAGCTCCCAAAGTATAATCATTAGCTGAAATATTGCAGTAATAAAATAAACCACTAGTGGCTTTTGGATCGGTAGGCATCGACTGAAGATATTTAGTTGATCCAGTCAATGCCGTATATGACGAACAATTACCAGTAAAATCTGCATACTGATTGTTATTACTTCTATACATCTCCAACGCCGCTCTTATCTGTTCTAAATCAGCTTTTCTTTTGGTATCACGGGCTTGTTTGGAAAATTGGGAATAAAATACAATACCTCCTGTGGTTAGCAAACCAATAATAGTGGCAACAACGAGCATCTCAATTAGGGTGAAGCTTTGTGAAAAATGAAATTTGTAATAAATAAGACTTTTTATTGTCTTTATTTTATCTTTAAAATTTATCATAAAATATTTTGAAAATCTCTCAATTTTACTGCTGATTAGTTATGCAACATTCATTACCTGAGGTGCAATTTTGAGTTTCTAGTCTTGAGGTGCCATTTACTTGCGGCGAACAAATTGTATAACCACTAGCGTTGCAAGTGCCAACACACTGATAAGGTTGACCAAGAGGATCTTTTGGTGCGGAAGAAAGTATAGTTTGCGTGTCGCATAATAAACTACCTGTAGTTAAAAATCCATAATTTAGGGGGTACTGATAAGCGCAGACAGAGTAATATTGCTCTAAACTATTTTGTATTGTCTTTAAATCAGATTTTCTTTTTGCATCCCTTGCCTTTCTTTGAGTTGTTGAGTAAGAGACTGTTCCCATACCTATCAAGATAGCGACGATGCCAATCACAACCAGCATTTCAAGAAGGGTAAATCCTTTGTAAATTTGGAATTTTAAGTTTGAAAATGAGATTTTTTTCATAAATTAAGGTTGGGTTATAACGTATCTTTTATTGGTAGGACAAGTATAAGCGCTATTATGACAATTTCCATTTTGAGCTTCTGGGTCAGCTTTATTTTCTAAACATGTACAAAGTATGTATGTTAAGTTACCATTGTTTGGTAGGTAAAAGTAGTTATTTGGATTTCTGTTGGGGTCGCCTGGAAATTTGTTCATATAAATATTTCCTGAGCAATTGCTTCCTGAAGACCAACAACTGTTTACAGCAGGTAAGGAGGAGGGATAGGATGGAGGGTTTTGATCTTGTCTGTACATTTCCAATGCTTTTTGAATTTGTTTTAAATCATTTTTTCTTTGTGCGTCACGAGCTCTTTCTCGGGCTCCCATGTAATTGGGTAAAAGAAGAGCCGATAAGCCACCAATAATGGCAATAACCACTAGAAGCTCAATTAAGGTGAATGCTTTTTTCATTGTTTAATATCATTATAACACTTATAAATAAAAATTACGATATGGTCAATAGCTAATTGGATGTTAATGTTATTTTTTTCAATAAAATGGCCTATTTTAATAATTTCTTTAATGATTATTGAAGAGTTTTTATCATTAACTAGCCTTTTTTTAAAAAAGAAAATTAGACTTTCCAAAAAAGCAATCGCATCTTCTTTTCTGTTTATATTAAAGTAAGAAAAAGGTATTTTTTTTGTTTTTTGATTAACAATCTTTTCGATTTTCTCAGTTAGATGATTTTGCCCATCATTTATGGTTTTTTTATCAATCTTAATTAATTTTGCACGAGAGGTAATTGTT
>JACVJA010000391.1 GCA_015661035.1 Candidatus Calidifonticultor daggyaiensis
TGAAGGAATACCCGTTAATCTTGTTATGTTGGCAATATCGCTATCAGAAGCCCCACTTAACATTCCAGATTGAAGCAAAAAGTTAAACTGGTCTCTTGCTTCTCTTGCTGTTTGTGAGTTAATATCAAATTGTTTTAATTGAATGTTTATTTGTGTTTCAATATCGGCTTTTTTAGTGTCAATCTCTCCTTTTATTCTACTGTATTCTTTTTGAAAATCTTCGGTTAATTTTCGTAGTTTTCCAACTCTTCTTGCCTCAGACAAAAAAGGATTATCATTAATTTGTGAAGAATATTTATTATAATCTTGCTCTAATGTAGTTAGTTTATTTTGTAAATCTTTTATTCCTGACTGGTCATAAAGGCTTTGATAAAGACTCTTGATATCAATAGTTGGTTGAGGCTGAAAGAATTTCGATAAATCAACGCTTGGTGGTGGTTGACTTGGCGCTTGCCCGCCAGTTGTTGGCGGAGAAGGAACGACTGCTGTTGGTGGTGGTTGGGGTTGTTGTTTAAGTTTCTGTAAATAATTCCAGTTATTAGGATTAGTTTGTTGAACAACCTCTTTTGATACTTCTTGACCAGCCCCAATTTGGTTGCTCCATGGATGAATAACACCAGGATCGGAAAATGTTCCACCCCAATATTGTCTCCCTTCATACCAACCCCCCTCTTTAAAACCTCCTGGTGGAGGTTTAATTCCTAATTGGTCGGGCGTATAAATATTTGCCATAGTTATTTAAAAAAGTCAGGAACCGACCAAAATGATACTGTCCTTAAATATTTATTTTGATTTGTTAATTGTTTGGAATAAGCTATTGATAAAATTTGTTTTGCCTCTAAACTTCTAAATTGTCCTATTTGTTCTTTTTCTTCTTTTTTAGTTAAAATTGCCTCAGCCTCTAAAACAATTGCTTCATTACATTCTTTTAAATTATCAGAAAAAATTGTTTTATCGTTATCATTGACCAATTTTCCTACTGTTTTAAAGCCCCAAATTTCGATATTATTAATACCGTTTTTTGTTGGAGTGGGATAAATAAAAAATCTTTTCCATTGAGTTGACCATAGATAATCTGCTCCTGACGGGACGCCATTTTCCACCTCGTAAAGAAAGTCTTTAAAAACAAGCGGATCTCCATAGTCTACTCCATCAACCTTCAGTTTCCAAGCGCTATCAGGTTGCCAATTAGAAGGAAAATCATAATAATCTTGACCAGCAATCGTGGAAGTAGTTAAAGCATCTTCTAATGTTGACCATCTATAAAGATTACCTGCTTTTATATAAGCCCTATTGATGGCTCTTTTTATTAAATCATCAGAAAAAATAGATGTAGAAAGAGGAATAGATAAATCATCCTTTACTGCCTGAATTAATTCACCAAAAGTATTCATAGAAATATGATAACAATAAAATGTATTTTTAAACAATATTATTTTTTTTCAAGGAGCTTTGTTTTAAGATTGATTTTATAGTTATAAATTAAAATTGGATTTTTTTCAACCTCCATCATTATTTCTTTTTGACTTTCTGGTTCATAATCAGCAGTAAAAACTTCAGGACTATCTTTTGAAACTTCTTCCCCTTTTGAATTATAAAATTTAACGGGTTTCCATTGAATTATTACTCTATCAGTTGTATTTTTATCACCAATCCACATATTAAGACTTTCTTTATTATGTATTCTACCTTCTATTGTTCCTATAATTTCACCGGTTTGTTTTTTATAAAAAATTATCATAGATAAATGATACTACAATCCTAAATTATTTTTATAAATTTTTGTATAAAAAGTAAAATTGTCGTCTACTTGGACATTACTAGCATTTAATCCATATACAATAAAAAAAATATAATTGCTAGAACAAAGAGCTGAAGCAAATAAAAGTGAACTACCATTTGGCGCTCTTGCTAACATATATGGTTTTATTCTAGTTTCAAAATTACTTTTTACATAAGAGATAAAAAAAGGACTATAACCTAATCCGTGATAGACAAAACCAAAGCTTATTCCATCAGAATAAGGTGGGACAACAATGCTAACTTGATTTGTTGAGTTGGCAAGTGAATATTTTAATGTATTAAATTCAGAACTAAATATAAGGTTGTTTGGGTTATTTTCAGTTAAAACATTATATCCTTCTTTTGATATTTTAAGAACATATGTCATACTGGTGTTTCAAAAATAAAAAACTTACAATATATTGTAATACTATATGAATTTAAATTATTTATTTTAACATATATATATGTGTTATCAGTGTATACTCTACTAGGATAATAACCATCAATAAAAGTATATGTAAAAGTTCCTAATGAATAAATAAGATCGCTACTTTGTCTTTTTAAAAAAACATAGACTAAAGGTGAATAATTTAATGAATGTTGTACTGAATAGACATTATCAGAATTTGCTGGGATGTTAAATGATGTTGATATAGTAGATATTATTTTAAAAGTGTTATAATTTGAATGAAAAATAAAATCATTTGGATTTGTTGTTGTTAAAACATTTTTATTTTGTTTAGATGCTGCTAATATAATTGTCATGCTTGTTGGTCA
>JACVJA010000392.1 GCA_015661035.1 Candidatus Calidifonticultor daggyaiensis
AATATAGAGAAATTTCATATTAATCAATTTATAAACGAGTCAAAAAATTGGATAATTCCAATAAAAAATGACTGCTTGAAAAATTTAGAAAATAAAAACAATTCTGATAATAAAGCTAGTAAGAAATCTAACAAAAATAATATAGAAAAAAATTATACAGAAGAAAATTATACGGTAAAAATTGGTAACGAAAAACTGATTAAAGAGTCAAGTGGAATCTTTAATTTTTATTTTGACTTTACAGAAGATTATAAAAATCTTGATAAAATAAGTCTCGCTAAAATAAAAGAAATCAGTATAAAACAAAAAAATGTTTTTAGCAGTTATTTTAAAAATCAAATTTTAAAAGATTACTTAAAAATATTAGGGCAAGTAATTAATCCTATAAACCGAGTGGGTTTATATGTCCCTGGAGGAAGATTTATTTACCCATCAACTATTTTAATGTCTGCAATCCCTGCAAAAATTGCTCAAGTAAAAGAATTAGTTGCGTGTAGTCCACCCAAAAAAGATGGTACAATTTCTGAAGTTGTTTTGTATACTTTTTGGCTTCTTGGAATTAATGAGGTTTATAAAATAGGTGGGGCTCATGCAATTGCAGCTATGGCTTATGGAACAGAAAACTTAAAAAGAGTTGACAAAATTGTTGGCCCTGGAAATATTTATGTAGCATTAGCAAAAAAATTAGTTTATGGAGATGTTGGTATAGATAGTATTGCTGGTCCAAGCGAAGTTTTAATTATTGCTGACAATAGCGCTAAACCTCAATTTATTGCTGCTGATTTGATATCTCAAGCAGAACACGATCCTAATTCTATTAGCATGTTGTTAACTAATGATTTAGGCTTAGCTGAAAAGACAATACTTTGTATAAATGACCATCTAAAATGTTTAAAAAAAGAATATAAAAATATAGATTTAAATGATCTTACAAATACACTAATTAGAAATTGTAAGATAATTTATAATAAAGATATGGATTTTTTAATTAAAGCAAGTAATATTATTGCACCAGAGCATTTAGAAATAATGACAGAAAATAATGAATTAGTGTTAAAAAATATAGAAAGTGCAGGAGCAATATTTATTGGTGATTATACACCTGTAGCAGTTGGGGATTATATATGTGGAACAAATCATATTATTCCAACAGGGGGCAATTCAAGGTTTTCATCCCAATTGGGAGTTTATGATTTTATAAAAAAAACAAGTATTGCTTATTACAATAAAGAAAAGTTAAAAAAAGATGGTAAATTTTTAGAAACCTTTGCAGATTTTGAAAGTTTATTAGCACATAAATATTCGGTAAAAATTAGATTAAAAGAAAATTAATTTTAAGCAAGTAAAGGATTATGAAAATGGATAAAACTGTTAGTCCAAAAGAATGGGTAAAAGATTTGCCAGAATATGTTGCAGGAAGAACTATCGAGGAAATAAGGAAAAAATATAATCTAAGTGTTGTTTATAAACTTGCTTCCAATGAGAATATATTTGGTCCTAGTCCTAAAGTTATTGATTTTTTAAAGAATAATTTTGATGATATTAATTATTATCCTGATGCTGATGCTCTTGAAATTAGATTAAAGATTTCAAGCCACTATAGTATTAATAAGGATAATGTGATTATGGGTAATGGAACAGATCAAATTATTGAAATGATTTGTGACTGTTTTATTGATAAAGGAGATAATATAGTAACTGCTGATCCTAACTTTTTAATATATGAGAAATCTGCATTAAAATGTGGGGGAAATACAATAAAAATTCCAATAATTAAGGATAATTTTAGGCACAATATAGACGGCATTATAAATGCAGTTGATAAAAATACTAAAATTATTTTTTTGGCGAGTCCTCATAACCCAACAGGCACTATAATTTCAAAACCTGAATTTGAAAAAGTCTTAGAATTAAAAGATGTTCTAATTGTAATGGATGAGGCTTATTTTGAATATGTAGAAGATATTTTTAAAATTAATACTATTGATTATATAAAAAGTTGTAAAAATTTAATTATTTTACGAACATTTTCTAAAATATTTGGATTGGCGGGTCTTAGAATAGGTTATGGAATTGCTGATACTGAGATTATAAAAATTTTAAATAAGATAAGGCTTCCATTTAATATTAATCTTCTAGCACAAAAGGCAGCGTGTGTTGCAATTGATAATTATGATTATGTAGAAGAAATTAAAAATTTAAATTTAAAAGAAAAAGAAAAATTTTATAAAATTTTTGATGAGTTAGGCATTGAATTTGTTAAGTCTTTTGCAAATTTTATTTTAGTAAATTTTAAGCAAAAATGTGATGAGATTATTGAAAAACTTCTCTGTAAAGGTTTTATTATAAGACCTGGTAAAAACCTCGGTCTACCAGGGTATGCAAGAATTACAATTTCAACACCGGATGTTAACGACAGATTTTTAAAAGTTTTAAAAGAAGTAATTTTGAATTAGTTTTGTAAAATTAAAAAATTAAAATTTTAGAATCCTTAATAAAATAATATATTTTAATAATATTTTATAAAAACCACATAATAATTAAAGTAATAAA
>JACVJA010000393.1 GCA_015661035.1 Candidatus Calidifonticultor daggyaiensis
AATAAAAAAATTTTAAACCATTTTTATAATTATAAATTTTAAAAATAATAGGAATAAAAACGTGGCTAAAGAAATTAATAATAACAATCAAAATAATTTAGAAAATAATATCACAAATATTAATAATAAAGATTTTATTGATAATACCCATAATTTGATACAACAGGAAATAAATATAATACCTGAAATTCCTAATGAAATAAAAGAACAGATTAAAAAAATTCAGAAGGGAAGTGTAGGCTTAATAGTTTTAAAAGGTCCCATAATTGGTGAAAAGTTCTATTTAAAAAAGAGCATATTAAAAATTGGCAGAAGTAATGATTCAGATATATTATTAGACGATATAACTGTTTCAAGAAACCATGCAATAATAAGAAAAATTAATAAGCATTTTGAAATAGAAGATTTAAATAGTTTAAACGGAACTTATATAAATGGTGATATTATAAATAATCCAGTAATTTTAAAAAACCTAGATAGGATACAAATAGGAAAATATATTTTTATTTTTTTTAATTTTTAAAAAATTAAAATGCAAAGAAATAATAAAGCCTTTTTAACTATTGGACAGTTAGTTAAAAAGTTTAAAATTTACTACCCTGAATTATCTTGCAGTAAGTTAAGGTTTCTTGAAGCAAAAGGACTGCTAAATCCTAGCAGAGCAAAAAATAAATATAGGATTTATAATAAAAGTGATTTAAAAAAAATATATACAATATTAAAGATGCAAAAAGAATTATTTTTGCCTTTGAATGTAATAAGGGAAAAAATTGAGTTAATTGATTTTGAAAATAATATGAATGTAAATGAACAAGTAAATGAACATGAACAGGTTATTGGAGAAAAAGCTATAAAAATGGTTGAGAATATCAATGAATATAATAATAAAAGATTAGTTAATAATAACAACAGCGAAATAAATAGTAACAACTATGGTTTTGATAGATATAATATTATAAATAGCTCAAACATTTTGAGTGATAAAACAAATGGAAATGTAAGTAAAAGCAGAAAAAAAAGTAATACGGAAAAATTATCTATAGAAAAAACTAAGGAATTAAGAGAAATTTTTATCAAGGACAAAAATTACAAGATTGATGAAATATGTTCAAAAATTAAAATAAATAAGGAATTTATAAAAGATTTAGATGCTGAAGGTTTTATAACTATAAAGGAAGACGAAGATGGGGATCATTATATTAATAGCGAAGATTTAGAAATAGTAAGGATAGCTAGTGAGCTTTTTAAATTTGGTCTACTTCCAAAAAACTTAAAAATATTTGAAAACAGTGCGGTTAGGCAATCAAGTTTTTTGCAGCAAATTATTTATCCAATAGTTTTTACTAGGAAAAAAGATGCGTATAAAAAGGCACTAAAATTGGTAAATAAAATTGAAAGTATTTTCTTAGAGCTTCATGAGAGGCTTTTCCAAAAAGAAAATAAAAAGTTTCTTGAACAATATAAGTAAAGAAAGCAAGAAAATAAAAAATAAAAATCTTAATAAATATTTAAAATTTAATAATCTAAAAATTTATTTATTAAGATATATTGTTACTTTTTTTTTAATATTTTTTATTATATCTTATTTGTTTTTTGTCCCTTTTATATCAATAAAATTTGATGAAAAATATAATGGGAGTCTTTTTGCTAGTACTTTACATAAAGTAATTCCTTTAAATAAATTAAACAAAGAAAAAGCAAATAATTTATCTAGTTTAAATATTTTAAATAATTTCAGTGAGTCTCATTTAAACCAGAGTAAAACTAGTAATGAATCAAATGACTACTTTTCTAAATTAATTTTTCCTCAAATATCAGCCACTTCTGCAATTACTTTTGAGATTGATTCAGGAAAAATATTGTTTGAAAAGAATAGTGAAGAGCTATTATATCCAGCAAGTCTTACAAAAATGCTAACGTGTATTATTGCTTTAGAAAATATAAAAGATTTAAGTCAAATAATAACTATTTCTAAAAATGCTTCAGGCAAAAATCATTCTTTTTTTATATTTAATAAGGGAGATAAAATTTCTGCGATTGATTTAATAAAAGCTGCTTTAATTAGTTCTCATAATAATGCAACAATTGCATTAGCTGAATTTGTTTCAGGAAGTGAAAAAAAGTTTGTTGAATTGATGAATATAAAAGCTAAAGAAATTGGAGCAAAAAATAGCAATTTTGAAAATACTAATGGCTTGGATGCTGATTATTTAAACCATAAAACAACTGCTAAAGATTTAGCATTAATTGCAAGCTATTGTTTAAAAAATCAAATTTTTAAAAGCATTGTTAAAACAAAAAGTGACTATATAAAAGTAAATAATAATGAAGTTGAAATTAAAAACACTAATATTTTACTTTTTTTTGATTACATCAAAGGCATAAAAACAGGTTTTACAAATAATGCGCGCTATTGTCTTGCATTGTATTCTGAAAGAAATGGAATAAAGGCAGTAACAATACTCCTTGGTTGTGATGAGGGTAAGCGAGAAGAAGATGCTTTAAAAATTATTAATTGGGTAAATGATAACTTTGTTTATAAAGAAATAGGTA
>JACVJA010000394.1 GCA_015661035.1 Candidatus Calidifonticultor daggyaiensis
CGAGGAGTTATCCCCATCTTCAAGGCAGATTACCCACGCGTTACGCACCCGTTCGCCACTAGCTTTGAAAAAGTGTTGCCACTTTTTCATTGCTCGTTCGACTTGCATGTATTAGGCACACCGTCAGCGTTAGTCCTGAGCCAGGATCAAACTCTCCATAAAAAACTTAAATTATTGATAAAATCAATAATCCTTTTTATAAAGGTTGATAAACCTGGTTTAATAACTTGACGTTTTATTTGCCCACACTATTTAGTTCTCAAAGAACAATAAAAAATTCTTTATTTTCAATATTTATAAATATATCTATCTGTTTTTATTTTATACTTAATAATCTACATTTACAAATTTTTAAAATAAAACTGCAGCAAAATACCATTTCTAATTTCTTTTGTCAATAAGAAAATTAATAAGTTTAAAAGTTTCTTTGTTCTTTTTATAAAAGAAAGAAGAAATGTGCCCCGAACACAGCTTTTCTAAATAAACAACGCTTATATACCTATTAAGCGAAAAGTATTATATCATTTAGTTATAGTAAGTCAAGAGATTTGTTAAAAAAATGTTAAAAATTTTAAATATTAATTAATTTAAAATACAATTTAATCATAAAAATTTTTCATAAATATGATTAAGTAATCTAATAATCTAAATATCTAAATCATCAATATCTAAGTCATTAATTTCTAAATTACCATTGTTTACATTGCCATTGTTTCCTTTTAATCTTTTACTGTTATTTTTTAA
Source organism: Candidatus Calidifonticultor daggyaiensis (assembly GCA_015661035.1). Lineage (GTDB taxonomy): Bacteria > Actinomycetota > Humimicrobiia > Humimicrobiales > Humimicrobiaceae > Calidifonticultor > Calidifonticultor daggyaiensis. The sequence goes on from JACVJA010000394.1 coordinate 745, forward strand.
TTTTAATTCTTTTTCTATTTTTGAAATATCAATACTTAAAAATTCACTCTTATCTTTTTTATCTCTTTTTAAATTATCATCAATTTTCTTGTTGCTAATGTTATCTTTGATATTGTCTTTATTTACATTATTACCATCCTTTTCAACAATCATTCCAACAACTTTTTTAATTTTTTGTTCAATTTCATCAGTAACAGAAGGATTTTGAATTAAAAACATTTTTGCATTTTCTCTTCCTTGACCAATTCTTTCATCATTATAAGAATACCAACTCCCACTTTTTGTAATTATCCCTTTTTCTGTTCCTAAATCTAAAATACTTCCTTCCCTAGAAATACCTTTTCCATATATAATATCAAACTCTGCACTTTTAAAGGGAGGAGCAACTTTATTTTTAACAACTCTAACCCTTGTTCTAGAACCAATAACTTCAGAACCTTCCTTAATATTATCTATCTTCCTTATATCTAAACGTACTGAAGAGTAATATTTTAAAGCCCTGCCACCAGGGGTTGTTTCCGGATTTCCAAAAAATACTCCAATTTTTTCTCTTAATTGATTGATAAAAATTACAGCTGTTTTAGTCTTATTTACAATTCCAGTTAACTTTCTCAAAGCTTTTGACATTAACCTCGCTTGTAATCCGACATGCATATCCTCCATTTCACCTTCAAGCTCTGCTCTAGGAACAAGTGCTGCAACTGAATCAACAACAATTGCATCAAGTGCACCACTTCTTAATAATATCTCACATATTTCCAGTGCTTGTTCACCATTATCAGGCTGTGATAAAAGTAATTCATCAGTATTTACACCAACAGCTCTTGCATAAACAGGGTCTAAAGCATGCTCAGCATCAATAAAGGCTACAGTCCCACCAGCTTTTTGTGCATTAGCAATTATATGAAGAGCAAGAGTAGTTTTACCAGAGGCTTCAGGTCCAAAAATTTCTGTTATTCTGCCTCTTGGAATACCTCCAACACCCAATGCCAAATCCAGTTCAAGTGAACCGGTCGGAATATAGTCAATATTAGATGCTATATCATATTGGCCGAGCTTCATTATAGAACCTTTTCCATATTGTCTTTCTATCTGAACTAAGGTATTGTTTATAATTCTTTCTTTATCTTCTTTATCCATTAAAATCCCTCGCTAATTTAAATTAATAGTATATTTATACAAATACATAATAGCACTTTCTAATTTTTTTACAATAATTAAAATTAATAAAATCTAATTTTAAAATTCACCTCAATTTAATTCCTTAAACTTATTTTTTAAATTTTAATTACTATATTTGTAGATTAACAATTGGTTATAAGTTACTAATTTTATTAACTGTAATCAAATCATAATCAATTTAAATTGATATAAATTTATAATAAATTAAAATTTTTTAAAATTATATATTCAGCTCCAGAAGGCTTTAAAATACTTTCAAATAAAGTAATACTTGAACAAATTAAAGCTTGATTTATTAAAACATCTATATTAGAAACAGCATCTTTAATATTGTTAATTTTTTTAAGTCTTGCTAACGTTATATGCGGTTTAAATGCTCTTTCATCTTTTTTAATTCCAATTTTTTTTAAATTTTTATCAATAAAATTAAAAATATCTTCAAAATTCTTTCTTCCGTCTTTTATTTCTGCAAAAACAATTCGTGCATGCTCCAAATTTGGAAAAGCCCCAAGTTTTAAATTAATACTATAAGGAAAAGACTTAAAATCTTTTAAGGAATCTTTAATGATTTTTATTAAATCATTTATATTTTTATAATCAAAATCTCCTATAAATTTTAAAG
>JACVJA010000395.1 GCA_015661035.1 Candidatus Calidifonticultor daggyaiensis
TATTTATATAAAAGTTGTCAAATCCTGAAGGGTCTCCCCATTTCTTTTTAATATTAAATGTTAATTGAACTGCATCTACGGTTTTTCCTGTTAAGGATGAAATATTAAAGCAAATGAAACCCTTAACTGGTAAATTTGTATCTGTGTCTCCAGCATAAACACATCCAGGGATATTATAAATTGCCCCACCTTGAGCAATATAACCAGTTTCAGATGATACTATTGGTAAATTAATATTTGAAACTACAGGAGCCGCTATTATAACAGTTACATTTTTTGTTTTTTCATCGTTTCCACCTTTGCTGTCACTAACTTTAACCTTAATTTGATAATCTCCTGCTGCAGCTGGTGTAGTCCATTTGGTTGGATTTGCGGTGGTACTTGATAAAGTTCCTCCAGATACTGTCCAGCTGTAAGTAAGAGTGTCTCCATCAGGATCTGTAGCGTTCGCAGTTAATATATAAGTATTGCCTGTTTCGGGTGTATCATCGGATATTATTATTGAATCTATATCCGGTTCTCTATTTTCCTCACCACAACCCCAGGATAATGTCAGTGTTGCAGTATCCTCTCCTTCAGAGTTTTTAGCTGTTGCAGTTAATGTATAGGTTTGTCCCCTTGATATATTAATTTGACATTTGTATTCTCCCCATGCTCCATTGCTGTCATCTTTTGAAAACTTAACAGTTGGCTTAGGTTTTCCAGTGACTTTTGCTTTAATTCTGTAAAAACAAATATCGTCTGCAGCAGAATATGTAGGCCCTTCATAAATTTCAAGTTTTATTGTTGGCGCTTCATTTTCACCCTCAGATGCGGTAGTTTCAGTTGTTTCTTGGCTAATGTTGTCTTCAGACTCAGACTCATTTTCTGATTCTGCTTTTGTGGATTTACTTTCTTGGTTTTCAGCTCCTTTTTCTACATCAGTTTTTAAACTTTCTTGATTAGAATCTGTAGTTTTTGTACCTAATCCACATTGATTACAAACTGCAGATATGGACAATAAAAGAATTACTGTAAGAACGGAAGTTACAATATATAGCTGTTTTTTAAAAATTTGTTTTTTCATTTGCTCCCACAATTCCCTCCTAAAGTTTTATATTTTTGAATAATTTTATAAAATAACTAATATTTGTAACAAAAATTATTTATAATAATTATAATCAATTTATTGTTAAAAATAAAAAATTATTTTTTTATAAAATTTTATAAAATATAATTTATATATTCATAATATAGAAAAATTTTTATATGTTAGCTAAGAAAAAACAGGATAAATGGTATCACACAAAATTATTTATCACTATAGTTAGCATTGTTGGCAGTATTTTACTTGGCATAATTCCAGCATATTATTTTACTATTAGAGCGGAAAAAATAGAGTACAGTAAAATAGAAAGTGGAGTATTAAGTACCGAAGACTTTTTGGCGCAAGGACTTGTAGATGCTGCATTGCAAAAATTCTAGTAAATTTATCAATAGATTATGGTTTGCTTGCAGAAGTTAAAGATAAAAAAGAAAATACATTAAAAGCTATTGATTATTGTAAAGAAGCACTGAATTTTTTTAACTTAAATGAATATCCTACTGAAAACGCAACAGTTAAACTAAATTTAGCAAATTCTTATTTTGGTTTATATGAGGCTGGAAAAGAGGTAAATGATTTAAAAACTGCAATAGATTATTATAATAAGTCTGCTGAAGTTTTTACCATTGAAAATTACCCTGAAGATTAATCCTAAGCTTAAATAAAATTGTCAGATGCATACTTTGCTTTGGCAAATTATAAAGACAAAAAAGAAAATTTAAAAAAAGCTGAAGAAGCAAAGATTGAATCCAAAAAATATTAAATAACTATGTTTAGGGTCGGCTTCTATTGAAATATTTTTAAATACAAAAGAAGAGGTCTACTTCATATAAGCTGAATTAAAACTTAAAATTGCTACTTGATTATTTAATTAAATTTTCCCTTTAATATCAAATAAGAAACCACCGCTTATTTCTTCGATAACGTGAGTAGTAATCATAGCTCTTTTATCTATAGTATTGACAAATTCTGTTAGTTTTTGGAGGCTGGATTTAAGACAAACTACATTTAAAACTATTCTATTGCCGTCTTTACCAGTTCCTTGATAGCAAGTAACCCCAAAACCATTCTTTCGCAACAATTGTTCCAATTGGCTGTCTGTTTTTTTTGTTATAATATTTACACTTAAAATATCTTTAGAAATTTTTTTAGAAATAAACATACCTAAGCTTAAACCAAAGGCAAAACCTATAGAGTAAAAAAGAATTATATAAAGATTCATTCCAGATTTTACTGCATTTGATATAACAAGAATAATATTTGATAATCCTATTGCAGCTTCAACAAAACCCATAATAATTGCAATAATTTTTTGGTTTTTAACCATCATAATCACTCTTACAGTACCAATTAATACTTGTGCTAAGATTGCTACAAAAACTACTGCAGACCAAAATAAAATTGTTGTGTTAAAACTTAAAATATTCTCAAACATATGCTTATACTATTTATCGATTTT
>JACVJA010000396.1 GCA_015661035.1 Candidatus Calidifonticultor daggyaiensis
AAAAATATTTGTTTTTTTAAATTATGTTATTGACATATATAATTATTTTTGATATAGTAAAATAACCTTAGAAAAGGAGGCAACCTTCAGTATTAGTTGAAAACTACTAACGAAAGGAAGTATGAGTAAGCTAATTTACTGGAAAGACCCTGAGAAAATTTCTAAGGTATACCCCGAGGGGTTGATAGCCTAAGGCGAAAGCTATGGTGAAAAATCACTCGGGGTTATTTTTTTATAAAACTAAATTTAAATATTTAAGATAATTAAAAATAAATTAATTTAATAAACTTAACCTCTCCATAAGCCTTTGCGTAAATAAAGTCAGTCAGAATATATAATATTATTCAGCATTTATAAAATTATGTTTTTAATAATTCACTTATTTCTTTTTTATCTAATATTTTAAAATTACCCTCTTTTAATTGATTAAAGTAATTATAAACATTAAAACTACCAATTTGAACTCTTTTTAAATCAATGACCTCATAATTTAGTTTTTTAAAAGCTATTCTAATTATTCTTTTTCTACCTTCATTAATTGTTACCTTTAATAATTGATAGTTTTTTATTTTATTACAAGTTTTTAATAGATGGCTGTAATGCAAAAAAAATTTTTTTCCATTTTTATTTATTATTTCATCCAAATTTATAAACTCAATATTTATAAAGCTTAAAATCTTATTATCAATGCAAATACCTTTCGTTAAAGTTATTAAATCCTTTTCTTCTAAATTTTTATTTAATAAAACTTCGTATGTTTTTGGTATATTAAATTTTGGATGAGTAAGCTTGTAAGCTATTTCTCCATCATTAGTCAATATTACTAATCCTCTTGAATTCTTATCTAGTCTACCTGCAGGATAAACTTTATATTTTTTGTATTCACCAATCAAATCAGTGATTAATTTTCCACCAAATTTATCATATACAGTACTAAGGTAACCAATGGGTTTATTAACAGCTATTACAACTTTCTCTTGGGGTTTTAAAATTTTACCTTCATATTCAACAATATCATCTAAAAAAACTTTTTTTGATAAATCCTTTACTATTAGTCCATTAATCTTAATTTTACCCTCTAAAACGAGTTTTTCTGCTTTTCGTCTGGAACAAATGCCACATTTTGCCAAAAACTTTCCAATTCTATCACCAATTAATTTTTTAGAATTATTTAATCTTTTATCTATCTTTGTTTTTTTATTTTTTTTTAGTTTATTATTATTAATATTATTTTTAATCACTTTCCTCAAAGTCTTTTAATGGCGGAAGTTCTTCAAAACTATTAATTCCTAATAACTCTAACAGCTTATCTGTAACTTTATACAATTTTGGGTTACCTGGTTCTTTTAATCTTCCTGCTTCTTTTAGCAATCCTTTATTAATTAAAGTTTGAAATACACTGTCCGTTCTTACACCTCTTATCTCTGCAACTTGTGTTTTTGTAATGGGCTGTTTATAACATGCAATAGCAAGGGTTTCAAGCGCTGCTTGTGAAAGGTAACTTGAAATATTTGATTTAACATAATTTTTTAATACTTCTCTTATTGCCGGGTTAGAATAATACCTATAGCCACCACCAACTTTCCTAATAATAAAACCGCCATCCCTATTATTATACTCTTCTATCAAATCATTTATTATTTCAAGAGCAACATTTTTACTTATTTTCAAGTATTCAGCAATATAATCAATTTTTATATTTTCTTCTGATATAAATAATATCCCCTCTATACAAGCTTTTAGCCACTTTTTATTTAAGTGATGATTATTTTCATTATTATCAGTATTTATAGCCTTTTTATTAAAATTCTCTTTATAGGTTTTTTTTATATCAGTCATTTTTAACTCATGATCAAATTCAAATTTAAGCTAATATTAAAGTTAAAGTTTAAGTCTAAGTTTAAGGTCAAAGCAAATTCTAGGATCAATATTTTATTTATTTTGTATAACCTTTTTAATTATTATATTTCCAAAACTTTCAAATTGTAAAATATCTATATAATCATTTTTATAAAGCTCCAATATTGACAAAAAGCATATTATTTTATCAATTATCAATGTATAATCTTTTGTTATTTCTCTAAAAGTTACTTCTATATTTTTATCTAACAAACCTTTTATCCGTTCAATTGCACTTAATAAAGTAATTGTTGACTCTTCTTTGTAAACATTTGTTAAATCAAAAAACAATTCATTATTACTTAATAATTTTGAAGCAATTGAGTTAATACTTTCAATGTTTAACCCTTTTAAAAAGTCCACTGATACTTCAATAAATTGCTCTTCAATAGGTGCTTCTCTAACAAAGTAAGCTTCTTCCCTTTCCTTTAACCTTAAAAAATAATTAGATATTTTTTTAAAAACTAAATATATTTTTTGTCTCTTTTCGAGAAGTTCAAAGTCTTTTAATTCATTTATTTCGGACTCAACTTCATCTTTTTTATTTGAAGGGAGAATTGAAGTAGCTTTTATTTCTAATAATATTGAAGCTATAACTAAGAAATTAGATAGTATTGATAAAGAAATATTACTATTTAT
>JACVJA010000397.1 GCA_015661035.1 Candidatus Calidifonticultor daggyaiensis
AGGAGGCATTCTTTTTTAGGGTTCCCTGTGTGACCTTGCGAAAGGAGACGGAATGGATAGATACAGTAGAGGCAGGGTGTAATATGTTGGTTGGGACTGAGATAGATAAAATTATTGAAGGAGTATTTACATACGAACAGGGAAAGAGAAATTATTTTCCCTATGGTGACGGAAAAGCTGCAAAAAAGGTAGTAGAAAAACTTTTCACCGAGTTTAAAAAAAAGAATGAGAAAAGACTTAATAATAACTTCTATAGCTGAGATTGTAGTTCTAATAAGTGGGATTATTGTTTATAAACTTGCTGTTTATGCCCTTGGAGAGGAAGGATTTTATGAATACGCTTTAAGTAGAAGAGCAATTTCTTTTATACAACCACTTTTGCTTATGGGACTTGGTGTAGGAATCCCAAGATACATAGCTTACAATATTTTAACAAATCCACAAAAATCTTATACTTATTTTATTTGTGGTGTTTGTTTGGCAAGCCTTTCGGTGTTGGTTTTTACACTTATATTAAACTTATTCAAAAATGACTTTGCTTTTTTAATTTTTGGAAATCGAGATTATGTTTACCTCGTATTACCAATAAATATAATGATTTTTGGATTAACTTTTCACATTTTATGTTATACCTATTTCCAAGGTAAGCTTTTAATATTTAAAGCTAATGTTTTACAGTTAATTAATTATGGAATTATGATAATACTTCCTTTCTTTTTTGTAAACACTACCGAACAAATTATTTTGCTTACCGGTCTTTTAATAATTATAGTTTCTATGTTTTTTTAATATCAAATTTAATATCAAATATAAAAAATTTTGCATTTAGAAATCTTGATTTTTTTTCATCCACCAGAGAACTCTTGTCATATAGTCTACAACGTGTTCCGGGTGACTTTGGTTTGTCAGCTCTTTTTACTTTACCTGCAATCTTTACAGCTCACGTAGCAGGTGTTAAGGAAGCTGGAGGTGTCTCATTTGCTATTTCTCTATTAACTACGTCAGCAGCCATATTTGATCCTATTGACTTAATTTTTCTACCTAAGGCAAGCCAAATGATAGGAACTATGAATTTTAGACTTTTGAAGTTATATATCAGAAAAATTCTAAAGTTCACATTTCTCTTGACACTGTCGGGTGTTCTATTCTTTGAAATTTTTGCAGATGAAATAATTAGTTTATACTTGGGCAAATCTTTCTCTGATTTGGTCTTGATTACAAGAATAATCTTTTTTGGCTCCTTGTTTTATAATATTTATGTGTCTATGAGAAGTATAATTGATGCTTATTATGTAAAGAGTATAAATACATTAAATGTTTTACTTTCTCTCTTATTATTTTTGCTGCTTACTATTGTTGTAAGCCTATTTGTAAAAAATTATATTTGTATAGTATTGAGTTTTAATTTAGCTTTATTTTTTTTGTGTTGTCTAACCTTATTACAAATAAGAAATCTTATTAAGAAAATTGAAATTTATGAGACATAACATAATTAAAATAAATACAAGTTTATACTACATAAATTATCTTTATATATGTTTTCAGCTCCTTGATCTATTCTAAGATAGAAAAAGGTGGACATATGATGAAAAAATTGAAATTACTAATATTGTTGAATATAACAGTTTTAGTATTGAATTGTAAAAGCGAAGAACAAATAAGAAATAAAAATCCTTCTGATGAACTATACAATATTGTTATGAAAGCTACAGCAAGGTTAAATATTTATAAAGACACACATCTTTATCATTATCAAAATATATTCAATTATGCTTTCTATATTTTAAAAGATGATAAAGAGTATTACTTTAACATCTTAAGAATTTTATATAAAAAAATTGATTATGAATATCTTCTTGAAAGAAGTAAATATGATAAATCACGTTTGTCAATATTACAATTTGCATATCTATTAAGTCGATTAGAGAAATATAATCACAATTATAATGCAGTAAATTATAAAACCGTTGAGTTTTTAAATAAAATAGTTCAAAAATTCTATCTTGATTTGCCAGCCTGGCATTGGAAAAAGACTTTTACGAATATGAAAGAAAGAACTTTAGCAAAATTAAATAAAGATTCATCTATTGCAGGACGAAATTATTACTTTGCAATGATTGATGAAGACAAATTTCTGTTTGGAATTACAGCTAATTTGATTTCTATCAATCTGTGTAAATATCCATATATTTGCGAAGAAATTCTAACAGTTGCTTATCAATTTATCAAATCAAAAACTGACTTAACCCAAAATTTCTCATTTGCAAAGGGCGACTGGTATGACCATCCAGAGTTTGCATATGCTGGATGGGAAGATACAATGTATCCATCACAACCTAGATTAAAGGAAGATGTTGAAGAAGATATTAGTCATTTTCATAGAATGCCATGGCTTATACACGATCTAAGCGAGGCCTTTAATGCGATGAATGATTTTGAAAAATCAAAATATTTTGAGCGTTGGCTTATAGCTTTTTACAATAAATTTAATGATTTTCTAATTTTTTACACTAAAGAAGGATACCCTCTGCTTAAAAA
>JACVJA010000398.1 GCA_015661035.1 Candidatus Calidifonticultor daggyaiensis
CAATTTTAATAGATTCATATTTAAAAGATTTTACACATTATAAGTTTTTTGTAAGTTTTAGAGATAAACTTGGAGTTTTTTAAGTTATAATTTATACTTTATTTTTTTTAATTTATATTACTTGTTATTAAATTAGAATGAATTAAAGCTTTAAGTAAATTATGTTGGTTTAAATTTTAAAGAGGACAAAGCAAAATGGAAATAATAAGAAAAATAAAAAAGTTAAAAATTAAAAATTGTCATAATAAAATGAGTAAAGTTATTTTTATAATTTGTTTTATATTTGCGGTATTTTTTTTAACAATAAATTTTAATAGTTGTACTTTATTAAAAAAAGATTTATTAAATGATCAGCAGTCTATTACTTCTATTTCTAATAACTCTATATCAACTGATAGCAATAATGAAAGCATAACATTGTTAGATTCACAGTCAACCAAAAGCAGAGCAAATGTTTTAGTTTGGGCAATGCTTGAACCAAAAGAGCAGATTGAATTAGCAAGCAGCATAGAATTATTTAACGAAAACAATCCAAATATTTCTGTAAGTTTTAAAAGTTTTAGAAATAATGAAGAGCTTTTGGACCAATTTATAGCTGCTAGTCTTGCAGGAGAAGGTGCAGATATTGTTATTGCTGAAATAGAAACTGCTAGAACATTGGCTCAAACAGGTGTAATAAAACCAATTTCTGATGAGTTATTATTAAATTATGAGTTTTTAAATGGACTATTAGAAATAGCTCAATATGAAAATAAAGTTTTTGCAGTCCCGTTTAGAAGTTTTGATTATTTAATGCTATTTTATAATAAGGATTTAATTGAAAAACCTCCTGTAGAATTTCAAGATATAATAAGCATAAGCAAGGAAATAAATCAGCCAAATAATAATAAATGGGGAATTTTACTTAATTGGAAAGAGCCCGATTGGATTATTCCTTTTAGTGGTGGTTACCAAGATTGGATTTATGATTATCAAACTAATTCAATATTTTTAAACGCAAGAGGTATGATTCAAACACTGGAATTTTTATATTATCTATATAATAAAGAAAAATTAATGCCACACAATATTGATTACGAGCAAATGAACACCTATTTTAAAAATGGCAATGTCGGTATGATAATAAATGGTGACTGGGCAATAAAAGAATATGAGAATGAGGGATTAAATTTTGGTGTTTCAAAGATACCTGTTGTAATAGGTGGTTTTAAAAATCCTACACCAATGATAAATGGTATAGGTTTTATGTTTAATACAAATAGTTATGGACAAAGACTACAAGCAGCAACAAGTTTTGTTGAGTTTCTTTTGAGTGAAGAAATGCAAATAAGTTGGACTAAAAAGACTGATAGTATTCCTGTTTTAAAAACTTTATTAGAAAATCAAGAATTAAGCTTAGATCCAGTATTATCAAACCAGATGAAGCAAGCTTTGATTTGTAGAGGTAAATTACCTGAGAATGTTTTAAGTGTTATAAGGGATTCTATAAGGTCTAATATTGAAAGTGTAATTTATGGTAGTTTAAAACCGGAGGATGCAGCTCAAAAAATGCAGGATGATGCGATAAAATTAATAAGTGGATCAATTGAGGAAGTGCAAACTTATAATCAATTACAATCTGATACAGATGCAACGCAAAAATAAAAAATATGGAATAAATAAAAAAGTTTGTTTTAGATTTAATTTAGATTTAATTTTAAATAATATTTGATTTATTTAAAAGCAATGAAATTAAACAATGATAAGGTTAAAATAAATGGAAATGCAAGTAACGAAGCTGATAAAAAGGGTCTAAAAGGGGACAAAGATACCGAGTTTTTACCTGAATATAATGATAAAAAAATTGTGGAAAGAGCAAAAAAAGGAGATAAAGCTGCTTTTGAGCAATTAGTGAGAATTTATTCAAAATATGTTTATACAACAGCCTTTTTTATGATGAGAGACAGTCATGATGCAGAAGATATAAGTCAAGAAGTTTTTGTAAAAGTTTATCTTTCCTTAAAAGATTTTAAAGGCCTTTCAAGTTTTAAAACGTGGATTAGAAAATTGACTGTAAATACTTGTATAGATAAATTAAGGGTAAAGGCAAAAACAGCTGATAAAAAAATAGGGCTAGAAGCTTTTGAAGATAATTATGAAATTATTTTCCCTAGTTTTAACCATAATTTAGAAAGAAATTTTTTAACTAAAGAAACATTAAAAGAGGTTTTGAAAGTAATTGTTCAGATGGATGAAAGCTATAGAATACCTTTAATTTTAAGAGATTTTCAAGATTATAGTTATAGAGAAATTGCATTGCTTATCAATAAACCAATAGGTACTGTAAAAACAAATATACACCGAGCAAGAAAAATTATACAGGATAAGCTTTTAAACAATAAAAAGAAAATAAATAATTTAGTTAAAGAATAGTTGTTTAAAAAACAAATATTATTCATAATTATCTATGATAATAGCAAAGGAAGGAAGTTATGCTATCAAAAAAAATTTTTTTTAAAAGGATAGTAAAAAGGATAGTATAAAG
>JACVJA010000399.1 GCA_015661035.1 Candidatus Calidifonticultor daggyaiensis
CACAACTTTTACGCCATAATGTAGGAGATATTGTTGATGTTAAAGTTTATAGGGATGGTAATTATAAAGTTTTTAAACTTGAACTAACAGAAGAATTAAAGAAGACAAATACTTAAGATAAATAAAGTATATTCATATAGTATAAGGTTTTACAAGGTAATTTCATTATATTAATATAAAAATATCTGTAGGGTTTTACTTACAGATATTTTTATAATGTTTACAAGATTTATAATTTACTTTAAAATTTAAATTGTTTATAATTTAACTTCCTCAAAAAAGGAGAGGTGCTTGAGTGGTCGAAAAGGGCCGCCTGCTAAGCGGTTAGGTGGGTATAAACCTGCCTCGAGGGTTCGAATCCCTCCCTCTCCGCCATTATATTATAATTTTTTCAATGATAAAATATTTAAAATTAAAAAAATTATTTAAGTTTTTGTTTTTAAAAAAATTTAAAAATAAATAATATTAATTTTTTTGTTTTTATAAAATTATAATAGAATAATATAGGAGTTTGGAGAGATGGCTGAGTTGGTTTAAGGCGCACGCCTGGAGAGCGTGTAAGTGACGTAAGTCGCTTCGAGGGTTCGAATCCCTCTCTCTCCGCCAATTTATAAATTTAGAATTTTTAAAAGTTTTTGTTTTACTATTGTTTCACTGAGCAAAAGCAAAGTAAGCTTTAAATAAAATAATTGTTGCTAAAAATCTAAACATAGCTAAAACAAAAAACTAAATCGGTACAGTATTAATTGCAGCTAAGTAAATAATAATAATTAATTTTTTATGTAATTTCATTTTTAATTTATAATTTTAAACATAAGGAGATAAAATTATGGAGCAAAAATTATCTCATAATGTATTTTTTACCTTAAAAGATGCATCAGATACAGCAGTGAAATCATTGATAGAAGACTGCTATACATATCTGAAAGATATACCTGGAATTATTTACTTTTCTGCAGGAAATTTAGTTTCAGAACATAATCGTGATGTAAATGTAAAAGATTTTCATGTAGGACTTAATGTAGTGTTTGCCGACAAGAGATATCATGATCAATATCAAAATGCAGAAAAACATAATATTTTTGTAGAACGCAATAAAGCCAATTGGCTAAAAGTTCGTGTGTTTGATATATATGTTTGGTAAACTTTATGCTTGTTGAAATTTATTAAAAATATCAAATATTCACATAGAAATGAGTATGCAAAATTCTTATTTAAAAAAAGATTTTCTATCTTTGAAACTTTTGTAGGTACAGTCTTAGAAAGTTTTTTACTCTTAGAAAATCTTTTTTAATTTTTTCCCTTTTAAAGAATTTATATTTAATATATAAAAAAATAAAATTAAAGATATAAAAAGTATTAAAATTAAAAGGTATTCAATTGTTTTTTGTATGCCAATAAAATCTGCAACTTTACCTAAAAATATCATAGTAACAGATGCACTACCAACACTTAATCCCATAACCAAAGAAGACGCTAGGCTCATATTTGATGGAAAAATATCTTGTGATACTCTAATGCATAATGGCAATGTTCCAATAGAAAAAAAGCCAACTGCTATGAATAAAATAATTGAAACAAAGTTATTTACTTTAAACATAAAAAATGTCAACGGAACTGATAAAAATAAGCCAATTTGTATTAATATAGTTTTATTTTTCATCTTATCAGAAAAGTAGCCTGCTAATATGCCTCCAAAACCCCCAACTAATGTAAAAATTATTAATATAGTACCAATATTTATTAAATTTATGCCTGTTTTTGAAAAATGAAGGGGCATAAAAGTTGTTAATGCAATCCACAGAATGTCTCGTGAAAATGAGGCTGCAAAAATTAATGAAAATCTAAAAATTTTTATTTTACTGATACTTTTTATTTTTTTATAAATATTTATATTTGAAATTATGTTATTTTTAGACTTCGGATTTGGCAATTTTAGATATTTATATAAAATGACTGCAGTTATGACACCTGGAATCATAGTTATTGGAGAAAAATTTAGACCAAGTTTTTCAATTACAGTAATTATAAAAATAGAACCAATAGAATAACCAAAGGTTCCAGAAAAAGATATAAGTGAGTTGCTTAATCCTTTAAATCTACCACCAAAAATACCACCTATTGCAGCTGTTGGAGGATGCATTAATGATACGCTTAAATTTCCTAAAAAAAGTGTAAGAATAAGCAAATAGTATTTTGGCATTATCGGCATTACGCTAATAAAAATAGCGCTAAAAAGAGGTCCAAAAACAAGAAAGTATTTTGAATTATATTTATCTGCTAAGTAACCAAATATAGGCTGAGTTAAACTATTGGATATGCCGGTTATAGAAGTTAACAAGCTGACAAAAAAAAGAGAAAGATTAAACTTTACTGCAAGTATTGGAATAACACCAATGATAAAGCTTGCGTATAAATCAGTAACAGCATGACCTGACATTGCTAATGCTACTTGTGTTTTATTATTTTGTTTTGTAGTTGAAATATTTTGCATAAAATTTTTTATAAATATTTTTTATTAAT
>JACVJA010000400.1 GCA_015661035.1 Candidatus Calidifonticultor daggyaiensis
TTCATTCTATTAAACAACCAAGCAGGTGCCTTGCCTCCGTGCAGTGGTAAAATTAATGTACCTGTTTTATGCGTGCTCATTTTTGCTATAAAGTTTCTTTATAATTTCTTGTAAGAGGTACAAATGCAACATCACAAATTTGCTGAGTAGCAATTTTACTGTTTTGTTTTTTTATTTTTATTAATACTTGGCTCCAGCCAGCAGGTCCCTCCGGAGCAACTATTATTCCATTGTTGCTTAATTGGTCAATTAATGGTTGAGGAATTTTTTGTGGTGCAGCTGTTACAATAATTCTATCATATGGTGAAAATTCTCGCCAACCATTATATCCATCACCATTTTTTAAAATAATGTTATTATAGCTTGCTAAATTTAATTTTGCTTTTTCATAAAGTTCTTTAATTATTTCAATGCTATAAACCATATTTGCTATTTCAGCTAAAATTGCTGTTTGATAGCCACATCCAGTTCCAATCTCTAATACCTTATGAGTGTTATTTAACTCTAATAATTCAGTCATTAAAGCAACTATATATGGTTGAGAAATAGTTTGTCCAAAGCCAATCGGAAGAGGCCTATCATCATAAGCACTGTCATGTAAATTTGGACTTATAAATTTTTCTCTTGGAACTTTAAGCATTGCAGAAATTACATTTTGATCTTTAATACCCCGAGCTTTTATCTGATCTTCTATCATTAATTTTCTTAATTTTTCAAAATCAATATGTAAATTTTTAATATTTTTGTCTTCTTTCATAAATTAAGTTACTAAAATAACTAAGATTTAAAAAATAATTTTATAATAACTGAAAGCTGATTTTAATAATTTTTAATGCTTTTAATTATAATATTATATACTAATTATAAAATATTTTAATAATGGTATAAAATGATGCTTAATAAATTGTTTCTTTATAGTTAATTTATATATTTTTTATTTTTTTTATCAAATCTCTGGTAAATTCTCTGTTATATTCTCTGATAAAATAATATTTTCAATATTTTCGCTTAATAGTTTTTGGCAAGTTAAAATGTTTTTTAAAAAAATAATAAAGTTTTTTAAATTTTTTAAATTTTTAATATATTTTATGAGTCCTATTGTAAATTTTAATAAGTTTTTTATTTTTAGGCTTATTATTTTAAAAAACATTTTAATATTATAAAAATAACTTTTTTTTGTAAGTTTATTTGTATATTCTTCCACATTTTGCAATGGTATATTATTTGTATGGTAACTATAATTGCTTAAAAATTCTGGTAAATCGTTTTTTAAATCATCAGAAATAATTCTTAAACATATTATAGGATTTTTTATTTCTTTTAGTTCATTTAAAATCCAATATGTTTCCATATCAACAGTATCTGTTTTAGATGATTTATAAAGTTTAATTTTTTGGTTAAAGTTATTAACTGTAAAACTACTTGTAACTAAGCTAGCTCTTTTTAAATTAAAATTCAAGTAATCTAAAACATTTCTTAAATTGAATTCTAGGCCATATTTATGGTTGTGGGCAACAACTCTATCAATAATAACTAAATCTTTTACTTTTAAACTTTTGACTAATGCACCCGAAAAACCGCAAATAATAATTAGGTTTTCTTTGCAATTATTAATGATATTAATTTTATTAATATTATTAATGTTATTAAATAGGACAGTTTGACCTTTAATACCTTTTTTTGATATTTCAGCTTTTATTTGAAAAAAGTCTCTATTTAAAAAATTAGCTTTAAAATAATTAATAGTTTTTATTGCATTTTTTTTACCTATACCTGTAAAAAAAACTAAAACTTCTTTATTTAATGCTTTATTTTTTTTAGAGTTATATTTTTTTTTAAAAATCTTTGCAATATTAAATATGTTGGTATCATTTTTATTTCTGTTATTATTATTTTTAGCAATGTTTTCAAACCCGTTAGACTTTGATTTATTTGGTATTTTATAAATGCCGTATATTCCTCTAATACCATTATAAATAATTCTCTTTTTAGCTGAGATTTTTTTTAGCAAATTAAGAATTTCAAATTTATTTGCACAGAAAATAGTAATCATAGAAAGCTTTAGCCTAAAGAAATTTTTAACACAAGTTTATTTATTTTAAAATAATGCCTTATAATATAATTATACTTAAAGTATGTATTTAAAAAATTACTTGATATATTTTTAAAAATACCTTAAGATTGTATTAAGTTAATTTTAATTATTATTGAATATTTATTAGTTTTTCTCAATCTATTATTGAATTATTTTTTAAAATTTAATTTTGTTTTATTTTTAGCATACAAAATTTTAAATTTATTAAATTTATTTATAAAAAAACAAGTAAAATGATAAATTATTTTGAAAAATTGAGCAATTTAGAAAAAGATGGCGGTAATATACGAATTGGACTTATTGGTATTGGGCAGATGGGCATAGGTTTAATATCTCAACTAAAAGATATTAAAGCTTTTAAAATAGTTGCAGTTGCAAATAGAAATGTAGAAAATTCCTTAAAAAAATTATTAAATATA
>JACVJA010000401.1 GCA_015661035.1 Candidatus Calidifonticultor daggyaiensis
TTCCTCTTCTTTTAAAAGAGATATTAGATGATTGACCGAAGCTTCTTCCAAGTCCCCCTCCCTTTGTTTGTATGGTTATAAGAAATATTACAAAAAAGGCAGAAACTATTTGAGCCCAAAGGAAAATATCTTTCATCATTTATATTATACAATAAAA
Organism: Candidatus Calidifonticultor daggyaiensis; assembly: GCA_015661035.1. Taxonomy (GTDB): domain Bacteria; phylum Actinomycetota; class Humimicrobiia; order Humimicrobiales; family Humimicrobiaceae; genus Calidifonticultor; species Calidifonticultor daggyaiensis. The sequence continues at coordinate 158 of JACVJA010000401.1, forward strand.
AATTATTTAAAAACCCACTTTATAAAGGAAGTTAAAATCGAAAGGGAAATAGAATATGCCAATAAAGCCCAAAAACCATAAAAGTTAACTTGAGGCAAATCTACCCACTGTGTGGAAACGCCGGAGAAAAAAAATTTCTCTATTTGTAGTCCGCTTACAGCTATTGTAACTAAATACAAGGCCAAAACTGAAGATGTCCATCTGAAAAGCCCAAATGTTATTAAGTTTAGTGGCAATATTAGAAGGTTTATTATAGGTTTCACGAGATAAGTTGCCGTGGAAAGCGCGATAACAGTCCAAAAAAAGCTTTTTATTCCATCCCTAAAATAAATACCTTCCACAGCTTGTGTTATCAAGTAAAGCGAGATAGCTTCTGTCGCTATGATTCTTATTATTCTCTTCACTTTTTACTTGTTTATTTTAACCTTTTTTAAGGTTGTCCCGCAACAATCGATGATACCTTTTAGCAAATCTATGCGACTCGTCTCTTATTCTTACAATAAGATTTCCAAAGCTTTCTTTTTTAATCTCTCTTTTTAAGAAACTGATATTTCTATCTTGAATTAATGGTATGACAATTTCCTCATTTTCCTTGGCTATTCCCACAACGGGAATTCCATTTTTTTGTTGTATTATATTGAAAACAGCCATAATTTGAGGTTTACCACCATCTATAACAATAAGATCAGGAACACCCCAATCTTTAAAATGCTTCGCCCTTCTTTCTATAACCTCTCTTATTGAAGAAAAATCATCATTTTTAGAATTTAGCACCTTAAACCTTCTATATAAACTTGGCTGCCTTTCTCCGTTTAAAAAAACAACCATTGACCCAACTACATTTTGGCCTGATGTGTGGGAAATGTCAAAACACTCAATACGCTTTAGTTTTCCAATTTTGTAAAACTTGCTTAAGAATTTTCTGAAATCTTCAATTTCAGATTCTCTTAATTCTTCCACTAGATTTGGATTTTCTAAATAATTGCTAGGATAATTAACCTTTTGAGTAAGCTTCTCGAGAAAGGAAATTTTTTTATATAAATCCCGAGCATTTTCAAACTGCTCTCTTTCAACAAGTTGATCAAATTCTGTTTTGAGTTTTTGGTAAACAAGGGATATTTTTCCTTGCAAAACTTTTTTTACCCTATATATATTCTTAAGATAGATTCTCCTTAACTTTCTCTTTTCATTTTTATCTTTAATTTCTTCAATTAAACTAGGACAAGGATCGCAAAGCCCCATTTGTGAATAAAGGCATTTTTTATCGTCTGGCTTGTGTTCGGCAAATGGGATAAACTTTCTTATTGTTCTTGTAAGTTCTTTGGCATCTTTTGCAGAAAGATAGGGGCCAAAATAAGAAGATTTTTTGTCATTTTCAATTTCAGTTTTTCTGCAAAGTAACACTCTTGGATAAAATTCATTTGTTATTTTAATATAAATAGGACTTTTGTCGTCTTTTTGTATTACATTGTACTTTGGTTTTTCTGTCTTGATTAATTCCGCTTCCAAAATTAAAGCTTCGAATTCATTGTATGTAACAATAAACTTTAAATAACGAGCGTTTGAAATCATTTTTTTAGTTTTTGGTAGCACATCGGTTAAAAAGTAAGATGAAATACGAGATTTTAAATTCACGCTCTTTCCCACATAGATAACCTTTTCATTATCGTCAATAAACTGGTAAACACCAGGCAAAGAAGGTATCCTATCTAGGAAATTTGGCTTTTCTATATCAATTAGAAAGTTTTTCATCTCGTATGAATTGAAGAAAATACTTTAATGATCTGAACCTAAAAATGAAATAGATTAAAACAAAAGAAACCACAGAGAAAAACAAAAGAACGCTCCCAATAACCATTTGTTTTTTTACTCCTTTCACATCTTTCGAGAGGTTATGATAAATAATAAAAATATCATTTGGGCTATTTTTACCAAATAAGGAAAAAGGTATGCTTAACTCCAAGCGATTATTTGAAAAAGGCAATAAAGATTCTATATTCTCCTCATAATATTTTTTTCCATCAAACAAAATTTTCAATTTATCATTGTAAATAGCTGATTGTCCCTTGTTGTAAATGTTTACTATAAGTCTATATTTTATTAAAGGTATTACACTCACTATTTTGGTATCCACTTCCAGATTATTATTTATAAATTCGGGTTTCCCTCCTAAAGTGACAAAGACATCTTTTGAGGGTTCTGCGCCAAATTTGTAAGATCCAGGGCTTAATGGTTGAGTAGAACTTTCTCCATGAAACACAAACGAAAAATGCTTGAGGTCAGAACTTCTGAAATAATCTATCCCTCCAGTAGTCTTTTCCCATGTTGGGTCAACTGCCACCCAAACTTTTCGT